>CANQZH010000053.1 GCA_947628245.1 uncultured Bacilli bacterium
CAAGTTCTGAATCAACTTTAGATATTCCTAATTTAAAGCAAGCTTCATTACCTAATTCCATTATTCGACTATTCATATCTTTACTTACCCGATCATATATTTCTTCTATTCTTGAAGGATGAATTCTTCCATCTTTAATTAATGATTCAATTGTAAGTTTGGCAATTTCTCTTCGTAATGGATCAAATGATGATACCACAATTGTCTCAGGTGTATCATCGATAATTAAATCAACACCCGTTACAGCTTCAATAGTTCGGATATTTCTTCCTTCCCTACCTATTAATCTTCCTTTCATCTCATCATTAGGTAAATTAATTGTACTTACCGTTTGCTCTGTAGCCACATCTGCACAATAACGTTGCATAGATTCAATAATAAGTTGTTTACCCTTTTCATTAGCCGTTAACTTAGCTTCTTCTTCCTTTTCTTTAATATAATCGGCAATTTCCAAAGCCATTTCTTCTTCAGTTTTCTTAAGTATTAAATCTCTTGCTTTTTCTTTACTAAATTTAGCAATTTGCTCTAAACGAGTAAATTCTTCTTTTAATTTAGCATCTAATTCCTCTTCTTTGCTTTGTAATTCTTTTTGCTTAGCTAATAAACTTTGATCTTTGTCCTCAAGCATTTTATCTCTTGATTGAAGCATTTCATCTCTTTTATCTAAACTTGCTTCTCTTTGTAATAATCTTTCTTCCGTAACTGCAAGTTCATCTTTTTTTACTTTAACTTCTTCTAAAGCATCTTCTTTTAATCTTCGAGTTTCTTCTTTAATTTCTAATAATTGGTCTTTTTTTAATTGTTCAGCTTCTTTTTTAGCATCATTAATTAGTTTATTAGCAGCATTTTCAGCACCTTTTTCTTTCATATACTTAATTAAAAAAGTAATACCAGCTCCAAGTGCTAAACCCAAAATTAAAGCTAAGAGGATTGTTGCATCCATAATTACTCTCCTCTCTTTTTTATTTATAGAAAATTTTTAATTTAATTATCTATAACACCATTATAAAGGCAAATTAACTTTTTGACAAGAGTTTGCTTTTTTGCTTAACATTTTCATATATTAGTTTATTTAGAATATTATATATAGAACAATTTTACTGTAAACAATTGACAAATGTCCAATAAATTAGTATAATCTAAATCGCTACGGGTTAGGCAGCAAAATTAATATTTATTAATGTGTAATCTAAAAGTAAAATTTTTCATGAGTATAAACTGCCTTTAGAAAATGTTAATAGATTACTCCCTAATAAAATGTTAATTTAATAACTTTTAGCAATAGAAAGGAGTTTTTATGGCAAGATATACTGGACCTGCTTATAAAAAGTCTCGTCGTCTTAATTTTTCTACTTTAGAAAATGGTAAAGATTTAAAAAGACTATTTGCTCCAGGAGTACACGGGAATGAAAGACGTCGTAAACTTAGCGAATATGGAATCCAATTACAAGAAAAACAAAAAGTTAGACTATTATATGGATTAAATGAAAAGCAATTCCATAAAGTATTTGAACGTGCTTCTAAAATGAAAGGCGTTGCTGGTGAAAATTTATTATTTTTACTAGAAAGTCGTTTAGATAATTTAGTTTATCGTATGGGTCTTGCAAATACTCGTCGAGGAGCTAGACAATTAGTTAACCACGGTCATATTACAGTTAATGGTAAAAAAGTTGATATTCCATCTTATACTTGCAAAATTAATGATGTCATTGCAGTTAAAGAAAATAGTACTTCTCATCCTGCAATCTTAGCAAGTTTAGAAAGTAATAATTCAACTAAAGCTTTTGTAGAATTTGATAAGAAAAAATTATCTGGTAAATATTTAAGAAGACCTGATCGTTCTGAATTAAATCCTGAAATTAATGAATCATTAATAGTTGAATTTTACAACCGTTAGAATACTTTTAAAGTATTCTTCTTTTATCTACATTGATTTTTCAATTTATCTTTGATATTATTTTAATAGGTGATAGAATGAAAAATTTAAAAGAAGGTTTCTTAAATTTTTATAGTAACCGTAAACACATATATTGGACAATAGCCATCTTAGTTATTACCATTTTGAGTATCATAGGTTTAATAATTTTTGTTGTTGTTACTAAAAGATACAGCTATTTAGAAATTGAAAATATGTTGGTTGAAAGTTCTAAACAATATTTAATTAATCATAAAGAAATAAGTTTGAATAATGAAGAAAACTCTTATGAAATAGAAGCTACAAGTTTAATAAATGAAGAATATTTAAAAGATTTTTCAAAGCTTAGTAAAGATACTAATTGTGATGCTACAATAAAGGTTACTCTAAACCAAGGAGAATTTAGATATATCCCAATTTTAACTTGTGATAACTATCATACTAAAACTTTACAAGAAACTTTATTAGAAAAAGAAAATATTGTCACTAGTGGTGATGGTTTATATCAAATTAATGATGTTTATCGTTATAAAGGTGATTACGTTAACAATTACTTTAAATTTGCTAATAAAACCTGGCGTTTATTTAAAATCGAAAATGATAAAATTTATTTAGTTTTAGCTGATACAATAAATGACCGAGATTCAGCTGTTGTATACGATGATCGATATAATTATGATACCGAAAGTGATCGAGGAATGAATAATTTTGATGAATCAAGAATTAGAGATACTCTAAATAATTACTACAATCAAGATTTTCAAAACTATAAAGCTTATATTGTAAAACATGATGCTTGTAAAAATACTAGAAGTGAAATTGATAAAGATTTTAATGGAGCTATTGAATGTTTTACAACAACTGAAACCTACATCAGTTTAATGGCTGTTTATGATTTTTTAAGTGCTAGTCGTGATTACTTATGTTTAGAAACAATGTCATCAAATTGTTCCAATTATAATTATTTAACAATTGCTAAAAATAAATGGTGGTTATTAAATGGGACTAATGAAATTTCAGCTAAAGTTTATTATGTTAATCAAACTGGTGATTTAAGATTAGATTATGCTAGTACGAGAAAAAATATAAGATACGTTATTACTTTACCTAATGAAGTATTATATAAAAGTGGAAATGGAACTGAAAAAGATCCATATACCATTTATCAATATTAAAGCCTAAGGCTTTTTTATTTTTCACAAAAAAAGAAGGTATACCCTTCCTTATATTAGAAAATTAAGCCACCAAGAATAATTGCAAGTAGAATAAATAAAACTAAAATGATGAATGCACTAATGTTATTATTGTTTGTATTACATCCAGCATTTTGTCCTGATTTGCAACAACTCATAAGGCACCTCCTTCGTTAAAGACTAAATGAATGCTCCAACAATCAACACTAATAAAATGAACAATACTAGTATTATTGCTGGTCCAAGTCCATTTCCTTCGCAGTTGTTCATAATACTCCCTCCTTTATTTGTCTTTTCATTTATATTGTATGGTAAATTTTTTCTTTGGTTCTTATTTTCATTTACTAATTTCTATTAGACGTGTTATAATATCATTGTTTAAAGAAAGAAGGATATTATGAACAAGAAAAAAATTGTAATAGTAAGTTTATGTACTTTACTACTATGTGGATGTGGAAAAGAAATTCCCACTTTAGCTGATGGAGGACAAGCTGTTGTAACTTTTTCTGATGAAAGCCTAAGCGTTTCAACTAATGATTTATATAATAGTATGAAAGAACAATATGCTCTTAATTCTTTAATCGAATTAATGGATAAAAAAATTTTAGAAAAAGAATTACCTGATGATTTAGAAACTGAAATGGAAAATGCTAAAACAACCGTTAAATCAATGAAAGATACTTATGGTGAAGAACAAATTGTTTCTTATTTTGGTTCAGTAGATAATTATACAAATTATATTTATATTAATAATTTACAACAAAAAGCTATTTTAAATTATGCTAAAACTAAAGTTACTGATAAAGAAGTAAAATCTTATTATGATAAGAATATTTATGGTGATGTTACAGTTGATCATATTTTAATTAAAACAAATGTTACAGAAGATACCTCAAGTGAAGATAAAGAAAAATTAGAAACTGAAGCTAAAAATAAAGTTAATGAAATAATTGAAAAATTAAATAATGCTGAAGATAAATTAGCAACTTTTAAAGAACTTGCTAAAGAATATTCTGATGATGAAGCAACTAAAGATAATGGTGGAAGCTTAGGAGCTATTAATACTGATACTTTATCTAGTAGTTACGATGAATTATTAGAAGCAGCAAGAAAACTAGAAGATGGTAAATACTCTACTGAGTTAATAACTACTGAATTAGGTTATCACGTAATCTATAAGGAAAGCACAGCTGAAAAACCTGAATTAGATTCTGTTAAAGAAGATATTTTAGAAACATTAGGTAATGATAAAATTAGTGAAGATGCGACTTTAAGTATCACAGCAATGGAAGAATTAAGAAAAAAATATGGTATGGAAATAACTGATTCTGATTTAAAAGAAAAATATTCAAACTATATAGCTAATTCTATTGCATCAGCTAAACAAAGTGAACAAGAAGCTACCAAATAAAAAGACCAACAGGTCTTTTTTTAGGTTCTTAAACATTAAGGGGTGATGAAAATAATTTGTCACTTCTTTTTAACTTTTTTTTAACATTAAATTATATTTTCATAAAAAAAGATGATACTTAATTTTTAAGTTATCACCCCTTAAAGTGCAAGCACCTTTTTTTAATTGTTTACTTTTAAAGCTTCACCATCTAAACTAAAGCTTTTAGCATCCGTAATTTTAACATCAATAAGTTTACCAATGGCATCTTTTTCAGCTATAACATTAACTAATTTCATACCTTTAGTATAACCATATAATTTATTATTATCTTTTTCACTTATTCCTAAAATTAAAACTTCTTCTACCTTACCAACTAACTTTTCATTACTTTCTTTTGAATAATTATTAATCCGTTCATTTAATCTCTTAAGTCGTTCTTCTTTTTCTTCTAAACTAATATTATCTAGCATTTTACTTGCTGGAGTTCCCTCTCTTGGACTATAAATAAAAGTATATGCTCCATCATATTTAACTTTATCTACAACCTCTAAAGTATCTAAAAAGTCTTCTTCACTTTCACCTGGAAAGCCTACAATTATATCCGTTGTAATTGTTACATCTTTAATTTTATTTCTTAATTTAGCTACTAAATCTAAATATTCTTGTTTAGTATATCTTCGTCCCATTAATTTTAATATCCTGTCACTTCCACTTTGTAAAGGTAAATGAATATAAGGCATTATATTATCATATTTACTAATTACTTCAATCATTTCATCCGTAAAATTCCAAGGATGAGAAGTTACAAATCTAATTCTTTTAATTCCCGTTTTAGCAACTTCTTCTAATAATTTAGCAAAATCATAACCAAGTTTTAAATCATTACCATATGCATTAACATTTTGTCCTAATAAAGTAACTTCATAATAACCTTGTCGTTTTAAATTTTCAACTTCTTTAATAATTTCTTCTATTTTACGACTTCTTTCTTTACCTCTTGTATAAGGAACTATACAATAAGTACAAAACTTATCACAACCATACATAATATTAACCCAAGCCGTTATTTTAGAATCTCTACTATAATTAACACCTTCATAAATACAACCCTCTTCACTATAAACTTCAATATCTTGTTTATTATTAGTAGCATTTATAATTAAACTTCCTAATTCATTAATATTATGAGTTCCAAAAACAATATTAATATAAGGATGTCTTTGTAAAATTTCTTTTACTACATTTTCTTCCTGACTCATACATCCCCCAATAGCTACAATTATATTAGGATTATCTTTCTTTAAATGTTTAACTCTTCCTAAATAACCAAATACTTTATCGTGAGCATTTTCTCTAATAGCGCAAGTATTTAAAACAACTACTCTAGCATCTTCTAAATTATCCGTTTCACTCATTCCTAAGTTTTCTAAAATAGCTCTTATTTGTTCAGAATCGTGTACATTCATTTGACAACCATAAGTTTTTAAAAAGAACTTTTCATTTTTAAATAAATCTTGATGAATATTTTCTACTTTCTTATATAAACTTGGTTTATCACTTCTAATTTTAGCTTTCTTTAAATCAGGTAAATTCATCTAAATCATCCCTTTAACAAAAGTATTATAGCAAATTAACTTATATTTTAAAACAAAAAAAATAAGAATTTAACAATTCTTATTCCCAAGCCATATCATCATCTTCATCAACAGTTTCTTCATCATCATAATATTCATCATCAATTATTATACTATCATCATCTGATTCTTCATAATCATCATTAACACTTGTAACAAATATTTCCATATTATCATAATCAAGATATTCAGGATTATCAATATCCCCTTTATATACAACATCTCTTTCTAAATTAAATACTAAATCAACATCTAAAGCCATTATATAATCTCCAGCAATAGGTTTACCATCTTTAAAATATACAATAATACTATCAACAGAACCTAAAATTTTTCCTGAATTATTAGCCAAACTATAATTAATAATATTATCATTAACACTATAATCAGTTTGAATTTTATCAAAATATTGAGAAACATCTTCAATACTATCTAAATCATCTCCATCAGTTAAAATATTTAAATCAAACTTATTTGGAACATAATATTCAAAATCATCATCAAATGGTAACTCTAACATAGCATAAGTTGTATTATTAGCTTTTAAATTTTTAATAATTACACTATAAATGTTACTGTCCTCTCCTGGATATTCAGCCTCAACCTTCAATGCTTTAATATTACTAGAACTTTCATTAGTTAATTTAACAATTATATGTTCTTTAAAAGAATCATAAAAAGTTTCAACTTTAATATCATTAGGTGCATTTAAATTTATATGCTTATCAATATTATCATTTTTCTTACCACATCCAACAACTAAAAAACACCCTATTAATAAAATAACTAAAACCTTAAATTTCTTTTTCATAATTTCCTTCTTTCTATCTTTAACAAAAACATTATAACACATTTTTTTAAATAATAAATCTAATTTTTAACTTTTCACTTAATTTTCATCCATTTCTTTTTCATTACCATATATAATAAAGAATTATAAAACTTATATAAATTATTTTCTAAAAAAGCAATTAACATTCTTGGTGGAGCAATCACTGTATACGTTAATACACCCTCATAAACTTTAAAATTGGTCGTCCATTAAAAAGTCAAAAATGTTAAGATGCTTAATTCCATCACGAGAATAATCTTCTTTATTACTTGAAATTACATATTTAGGATAATTATCACTTATGCTATTAAAAGCATTAAATTCCCTAATTCTAGTCTCTTCATTAGATAAATCATAACAAGCTTGAATATATTTAATGCTTTTATTTTTAGATGCTATAAAATCTATCTCACCTTCTTTAGTCTTTCCAACATAAACATCATATCCCTTTTTTACTAATTCATTATATATTAAATTTTCAAATGCTCGTGAATAGTTAATCTCTTTACTATTAGTTTTTATTCTTTTTATACCCAAATCCGTAGCATAAAACTTATTTAATGATTTCAAAATAGCTTTACCATTTACATCATACCTATAAACTCTATTAATAATGAAAGTCGAACAAAGTGCTTCTAAATATTTATATAATGTATCTGTTGCAAC
>CANQZH010000054.1 GCA_947628245.1 uncultured Bacilli bacterium
TTTTATATGTTAAATAAAGATTATAAACCTACTAATTTAAAAAATATTTCTTTAGATTATTCTTATGGTAATGAAGGAGATAATAAATTGTTAGATTATGCTTATGATGCTTTTATGGATTTATGGACTTCAGCTAATGAAGCTGGATTTTATTTAATGGTTACTTCTAGTTACCGAGATTATGAAGAACAAGAAGAAATTTATGAAGAAAGAAAACAATCACAAGGTGAAAGAAAAGCTGATCAAACAGCAGCAAGACCAGGACATTCCGAGCATCAAACAGGTTTAGTTGTGGATATGACTAGCAAGACTGAACCTATTGAATCAGATTTTAAAGAAAGTAAAACTTATAATTGGTTAAAAGAAAATGCTTATAAATTTGGGTTTATTGAACGTTATCCGGAAGGTAAAACTTATATAACAGGTTATGAGCCTGAATCTTGGCACTGGCGTTATGTAGGAAAAGAAGCTGCTAAAGTTATTTATGAAGAACAAATTACTTACGATGAGTATTATGCTTATTATATTGAATATAAAAATAAGTAGTTAATCTAAGAAACTACTTATATGAACTGTTGAAAAATGAGAATTATCCATAATATTATTTAAAACATTAATTGTATCATCAATCATTACTAAGGATTTATCCTCTAAATTAGGATAATCTTTTTTTATTTCAATCATTGCTTGTAATTTATCATTATCATTTATTACCTTTTTAATATGACTGGGAATAATTTGATAATGTTTAGTTAAGAAAGTAATTTTTTGCTTAAATTCTTCATCATTCATAACTTTTGTTACAACATATACTCTTTTTTTATCTTTGTCTTTTAAAAAATTTTGCATTGTTTTAATTGGCAAAACCTTAGCATAATAATCATTTTCTAAAATCATTTTAGCCCATAATTCATCATCATAACAATAATGATTATATTCCCCATATTCTATTTTAGCTAAAACACCATCAACATCTAAAACATAAACGGTTTGATCATCTAAAAATAATTGTTTAATTTTACTTTCGACCATTATAAATTCCTCCATTCAACTTTTTCTAAAAATTTTAAAGGACAATAACCATCTTTAAAAGAAATACCTATTTGATTTAAAGTTTTAAAATTTTTAGATTTAGCAAAGTATTCTTCTTTCGAAACATTCTCATAATATTTTTTATCTAATAATTGATTATCCGAATTAATTCCATAAAAAATATCTAACATTAATTTTTGAAGTTCTTCATCATTAATATTGATTCGATAAATATTAGTTAATTCATTTATTTTTAAAGGAACATATTTATAAAAATAAAGATAATTTTCATTATTTGGAAAAAGTCCCTTACTTAAATCAGTATTTTTATCTACTAAATGATAAAAATATAAAGGTTTGTTTGTTTTAATTAATTTTTGAGTTTCAATATATTGATAAAATTCATCACAAGTTAAATGAGCTTTTGGTTTTTGATATTCATAAATAAAGACTAAATCATTTTCATTATATTCTTTGATAAATAATTTTTTTACATCTAATAATAAATCAATTTCCCGATCATATTCGTGAATTCCTTGATATTTTTCCCAAGAATGTTCAAACCAATAATATTTGTTATTAGATTCAAAGCTTAAAAAAGTATGAGATGGTAAATTTTCATTATCAACTACATAAATAAAATAAGTTTTTACTTTAATCTTTTTCTTTTCCAAAAATGCTCTTTCTAATTCAACTTGATCCCAACATATACCACATTTAGATTTTAATAATTCTTCAGGAGTTTGTAAATGATAAAAATCAGGAAAATTTTCATTAGAAATTATTTGCCCTTTCTCATCTTTAAGACCATATTGAATTGAAGACATTAATTTCATTAATTCATTCATTTTTTTCACATCCATACTTATTTCTTTAATATTTTTGCTGTTTCATTAACTTTTGAATTGTCAAAAACTTTATCAATTTCCAAACTACTTATTCCTAAGAAATCTTCAACTCTTTTTATTTCGCTGATTGATAAAGAATCTACTAAATCAAAATTAATTAAAGATATAAGTTGTTTATAAAAAGGCACTATAGATTGTCTATGTTGATTTAATTTTTTAGTTTCTAATAGGTTTTCTAATTCTTGTAATTTTTCTTTTTTAGCATTTATATTTTCAGGAGCAATTCCAATAAGTTCTTGATTTACTATTTTAATTTTATCATCAATTGATAATTCATTAGATATAATGTAATAATTCAAAATATTATCAATACTAGTTATATCACCATTTAAAAGTCTATTTATTAATTCAACTAGATAAGGCGGATTATATTCATCATAACTATATGAATAAATTTCTCTTGCTTCTTCAAAGTATTCTTTTTTTCCTACATACTTAGATTTAAATTTTTTAATAAGACTTATATCTTTAAATTTTGGTGAATAATCACTAGTATATTCTACGTGTTTTATAAAACTACAATTGTTGATTATTTCCAATTTTAATTTTTCAATTTCTTCTTTATTAAAATTAATTTGATATTTTTCAATTTTTTCACCATTTTGTTTAAAATAATACATAAAGCCCTCCATTTTTAATAAAATACGCGACAAGTATTATCATCGATTTGTTCACCTGGTAATTTATCAGTTTTATTTATTTTAATTACCTTTGCATCTCTAAATACTTCTTCAATATCGGTATCAATATATGATTGATATGTTTGAAAAGTAAATTCATAGTAATTATCAATTAAGACATTATTTAATAAACTATTTTTTAACTTAACAGTGTAAACATCATCATCCGTTAAACCAACTACGGTAACATAAGAATAATCTTCTTTACTACTATTAATAATATCTAATATTTTATAAGTTCTGACAAATTCACAAGATAAATATTCTTTAATATTATGATAATAATTTTGACGATTTTTTTTAATTAAATTAATTGTATTTTCATTAGCTTTAATAACGATTTGAGGTTCTAGATAATAATTATATATTTTTTTATCTTTTAAATCATTTAACATTTGCTTAATTAATTCTTTAGATATTTTTATTTCATCATACTTGTAATTTAAATAAACTTCATTTTTATTTTTAGTAATTCTAGTACTTAGTTTAGTACCTATTGGATAATAATTATACAATACTACAATATTATTTAAATTATTATCAACAACATAATCACTTATATTACCTACTAAAATTAAATTGGATGTAAAAGGAATTTCTTCACTTAAGGTTTCCATAGATAAATTAGGAGGATTTTGATTAACAAAAGAGGTGCTTGCTACTTCATTAACGGCTAAAACACAACCAAAACCTAAAAGAATAAAGCAACAAACTAAAGAAGCTAAAATTTTTCCACCTTTAAATTTATGATCTAAGACAAAATCAAATAAAATTCTAAAAAATAATATCCCAATTATAAATAATAATAACATTACTAAATAAAGACCAAAGTAAGTAACGCCTTTAATTAATAAATATAAGCAAATTCCTAATACTACTCCCATTCCCATTAAGTAAGCACTTATTCCAAATAAAATTAAACTCGCTAATAACTTTAAATAGATAACACCAATTTTAATAAATGAATAACTTTTTTTAGGAACTTTAATTTTAATTTTTTCTTCTGGTTTTTCTTCTATTTTTTCATTTAAATAACGAATACCTATAAATTTACCAAAAGCTAAGATAGCTAAAGCTAGATAAGCTAATTCTAAAACAACTTTCCAAATAACATAAAAAATTTGATTTAAAGGACTAGATAAGATATAAAAAACAGATTTACCTAGTTCTTCTAGGATAGAAATTGGAATATGACATAAAGCAATTATAAAGATGACAACTACAACTTCTATTAATACTCTAATTAATTCAGAAGTATCTTTTTTACTTAAAAATTCAAAAAAACGTTCACCATAATTCATAACTTTTTTACTAAAATTAGAAATAAAATCATTTCCTTTATAGTTTCTTTTATTATAGTCTTTAATGATACTACTAGCAATTTCTTCCACATCACCAAAAACTTTAATGGCTTCTTTTTCTGACATTCCCATTGCTACTTTTTCATCAATTAAGGAAGAGTATTGTTTGATAATATCTTCTACTTCATTAGGATTAATTATTTTTAAAGCTTCTTTTAATTTTTTTAAAAATTGTTTCTTTGTCATCCTTATACCTCTTAAATAAAATATATATTATTTTTATGCTTTTTTCAAGAAAAAAACAACCATAAATGGTTGCCAAGCAAGTTTCCTTAAAAAGTAGAAATAGAAGTGTGTTGTTTAATAGGGTAGTTTTATGTATGATTTAAAATAAGAAACTTGCTTTTCAAAAAGGTCTTGGCCTTTCTGATGTGCTTTACTATACATTTAGATTATTTTTTTAGCAAGGTAATATTTTGACAAGTTTTGTCGAATTTATGGTTATTCAGTCTTTAAAGCTTTAACTGGATCTTTTTGACTAGCTATTTTAGAGGGAATAAAGCCCCCAATCAAGGTTATGATAGTGCTTATGGAAATTAAAATTAAAGAATGAATGGGATTTAAAACGGCAATATTTTCTAATTCAGTTAAAGAATATAAAATATAATTAATGGGGAATAATAGTAACCAAGTAATAAAAATACCAATTAGTCCCGAAGTAATTCCGATAATAAAAGATTCAGCATTAAAGACTCTAGTTATATCCTTTTTACTAGCGCCTAAGCTTCTTAAAATGCCAATTTCTTTAGAACGTTCTAAAACCGAAATATACATAATAATACTAATCATAATACAAGAAACGATTAAAGATATTGAACTAAAAGCAATTAGGATAATTGTAATAGCATCAATAATATTATTAGATAAACTACTCATCATTTTAGCTTCATCAGTGTAAAAAATCTTTTGCTCATCCCCTTTTCCTTCATTATATTTATCTAAAAATTTAATGATTTGTTCTTTAGATTCATAATTTTGAGGATATAATTGGATTTCATAAGGAATTAAATCATCGCCTAAAAAAGTTAAAATGTTTTCTTTGACTTTTTGCCCATCTAGAGTTGGTAAGTCAAATTTCTCACCAGTTATAATATTATAATCAGCTTTTTCTTGAGCTTTTACTATTTTTGAATTTTGATTAGTATTTGATAAATAGTTTATTAATTCATTAGAATAATAAATTTTAGAGGAAGAGTTTTCAGGATATTCTTTTTTTAATCTAATGATTCCTACAACTTTTAAAGTAATATTATTTTTATTTTCAAATAAAGAAGTTAAATTGGGATTAGGGATAAAATAGTTATTTTCTTTTTGATAATAATCTTCATTTAAAGCTATGGTTATTTGACGATTTAAAATATCTTTAAAATTTAAATTTTTATTTGAGTTATATCCTAAAATTGCTAAATAATCTTCATTTATTTGATTTTTAGTATCAACTTCTAAGACTACTTCATCTATGGCATTAGGTATTTTACCAGCTAAAATGTCATAACGTTTTTTTAATAAATTATCATCTATAGTTTGAGGATAATTTATAATAGAGGTGTTAACTTTACCATTTGTCTTTTGTAAAACATTTATCCCCATTTGATAGGTATAGTTTATACCAGCTAAATATTTTTTGTTAATTTTTTGTAGATAAGTTAGATAATCTTTTGTAATTTGATTATGAGTATTATTATCATTTTTAATAGGAATAATGTAGTCAATATCAGGATATAAAGAAGTTGTTTCATCAGATATTTTGGGAATTAAATCTTCTTGTAGATTAGGACTTATAATAATTGGTAAGGTACTTAAAGTAGTTTGTTCAAAAAAAGAAAGTTGTTTATCAAAGCCATTAGATAAACTAAGAATTAAAGCTATTCCAATAATTCCAATTGAAGAAGCAAAAGAAGTTAAAAAAGTTCGGCCTTTTTTAGTTTTTAAATTATTAAATGATAAATGTAAGGCTGTCCAAAATTTCATAGATGTTTTAGGAATTTGAAAGATATTTTGGTTATTTTCTTTTTCTTTAGAAGGATTAGAATCACTAATAATTTTACCATCTTTCATTTCAATTATTCGATTTGCATATTGGTTAGCTAAATTAGGATTATGAGTAACCATAATAACTAATTTATCTTTAGCTATTTTTTTAATTAAATCCATTATTTGAATACTTGTTTTAGAATCCAGAGCTCCAGTTGGTTCATCAGCAAGAATAATATCGGGATTATTAGCAATTGCTCTTGCAATAGCTACCCGCTGCATTTGACCTCCCGATAATTGATTAGGTTTTTGATGGATTTGTTTTTTTAAACCAACTTTATTTAAAAGTTCAATGGCCTTTTTTCTTCGCTTTTTTAAACCTGATAAAGTCAAAGTCATTTCCACATTAGCTAAAATATCAAGATGATTTATTAAATTATAATTTTGAAAAATAAAACCTATACAATTATTACGATAAGCATCCCAATCTTGTTCTTTAAAATTTTTAGTACTTTTTTGATTAATTATTAAATTACCTTCATCATATCGGTCAATTCCACCTATGATATTTAAAAGAGTTGTTTTTCCGGAACCAGAAGGACCTAAAATAGCCACAAACTCATTTTTATGAAATTTTAAATTGATCCCTTTTAAAACGTTATGCATAACGTTACCTGTTTTGTAACCTTTTTTAATATTTTTTAATTCAAGCATAAAAATCCTTTCTATTATAAAGATTACTCACCACAACAAATATTATAGTAAGTTTTTATTTTTAGTCAAAGGAATTTTTTGACTAATTTAGCCAAAAATTTAAAAAAAAGGTATAATCTCGAGTTTGACAGTTGTGCATAAAAAAAAGGCCGCAAGCCCTTTATTTATAAGAAATTTTAAACTTTTTAAAAATTGCGTCTAATGACAATTTTTCTATCAGTCAAAATTTTTTTAATAAAATTTATAAAATGTATGTAAATACTTAGCTTACTACATTACATATTAATAATATAACATATTTATAAAAAATTCAATTTTTAAATATAATATTAACGCAAGCTCAATGACTATGTATATTTGTACGCAGTTGTACGCACTTTGAAAAAAACAAAAAAAGTCCCATTCTATAATAGATAGTGGTCAATTTTTGACTTACAACTGTCAAACTTGGGCTTTTTTAATATTTTTTAATTCAAGCATAAAAATCCTTTCTATTATAAAGATTACTCACCACAACAAATATTATAGTAAGTTTTTATTTTTAGTCAAAGGAATTTTTTGACTAATTTAGCCAAAAATTTAAAAAAAAGGTATAATCTCGAGTTTGACAGTTGTGCATAAAAAAAAGGCCGCAAGCCCTTTATTTATAAGAAATTTTAAACTTTTTAAAAATTGCGTCTAATGACAATTTTTCTATCAGTCAAAATTTTTTTAATAAAATTTATAAAATGTATGTAAATACTTAGCTTACTACATTACATATTAATAATATAACATATTTATAAAAAATTCAATTTTTAAATATAATATTAACGCAAGCTCAATGACTATGTATATTTGTACGCAGTTGTACGCACGGAACTTAAACACTTTTAAAATCAAAAAATCTCTCAAACCATTATAAAATGGTTATTTTTTTGTCAAATTTTTAAT
>CANQZH010000055.1 GCA_947628245.1 uncultured Bacilli bacterium
TGTATGATGGATATCGTGCTCAATGGTCTGGTGCATCTATTAGTAAAAGTATTTATCCAGTTGTCTTTTTAAAATCAAATGTGACAATCTCTGATGCATTAGGAACACCTGAAAATCCATTTATTGCTTCTTAAAAAGACTATTTTGATGGTTAAGTTTTTATCCATTATTATAGTTCTTTTTTTATTCTTTTAATTTTCTTTTTTTGAATAAATTGGTAGTTAAATGTCTATTTTTTTATGATACAATAATGATGGTGAAGTTATGCAAAAGATATATATTACAAGTAATCAAAATAAACTTTTTTTATTAAATAAATTAAGAAATAATAATGATTTATCTTCTTTAGTTATGAGTATTAATGAACTTAAAAAAAATATATATTTTGATTATGATGATGAAGCTTTATTTTATATTGTAAATCATTATCATATTACAAGAGAAATTGCTCAAACCTATGTTGAAGCAATGTATTATTTAAATGATAATTTATTAAATGAGAAAATGACTTTTATTAATAATTTAAAATTAGAATTAATAAATAATAATTTATTAATTTTTAAACCTTTATTTAGAGAATGGTTAAAAAATTATGAATTATGTTTTTATCATATTCCTCTTAATAATTTAGTTTCTAAATTAATAAATGATTGTTCTTTAATTACTACAGTTAATAGCGAAAATATAATTGCTAAAGAAAGAAAAATAACTTATTTTAAAGCTTTAGATATAAGAGAAGAAGTAAGTAATATTTGTTTAGAAATTGTTTCATTAATAAAAAGTGGTATACCTTATAATAAAATATACTTAACTAATTTAAATGAAGAATATCAAAAAATGTTTTTAACTTATGGTAAGATTTTTAATTTAACTTTTGTTTTTAATAATTTTGAAAATGTTTATTCAACTAAGATTGTTAAATATTTTGTAGAACATTTAGAAGAAGATTGGTTAGTAGTTTTAGATGATATTAAAAAGATGGTTAAAACACCTTTAGAAGAAAGGGTTTATAATGCTTTAGTTAATTTTGCAAATAATAATCTTTTATTTAAAGATAATTTAGATTATATTAAAGAAGTTATTAAAGATATTTCGATTAAAAGTTTAATATATAAAAAAGCTATTAAAGAATTTAATTTTAAAGATAGTGAAGTTGAAGAAGATGCTTATATTTTTTTAGTAAATGCTAATGAATCTTTTCCTAATTTAGTTAAAAATTATGAATATTTAACTGATCAAGATCGAATATCTTTAAATTTATTAAGTATTTTAGAAGAAAATAAATTTATTATGGAAGATGCTTTAACTAAATTAAATTATTATTCTAATTTAATTGTCTCTTATTGTGCAACTGATGATGGTAAGTTTTATCCATCAACTATTTTAAATAATTGTCATTTAAAAGAAATTCAAATATTACCTAATTATCAACATTCATCATTATATAATAAATTAGTATATGCTCGTAATATGGATATATATTATGAATATGGTATATGGGAAAATGTTTTAAATACTTTATATCCAACATATAAAACTTGTAATTATCGAAGCTTTAATCATCTTTTTCAAAAATTTAATATTCCACCTATTAAAACTTTATCTTATTCTAGTTTAGATATTTTTAATCGTTGTCCTTTTCGTTTTTATTTAGCAAATATTTTAAAACTTAAAAATAATGAATCAACTTTTTTTCAAAATATTGGAACTTTTTATCATCATTTATTAGAACAATTTTATAAACCTAATTTTAATTTTAAGGAATTAGTTTTAGAAGAAGAAGCTAATTTTCAAAATTCTAAAAAAGAAGAATTTTTCTTTAAGAAATTGACTAATAATTTAGCTCGTTTATTAGATGAGATTGAAAGACAAGAAGCATATTCTAATTTAAAGAATGTTTTATGTGAAGTTAAGATTGAAGTATTATTAGATTATGATATTGTTTTTAAAGGTTTTATAGATAAGTTTTATTATGATGATAATAAGGTTGTAGTAATAGATTATAAGACTGGTAATCCTCATATTGATTTTAATTTAATTAATTATGGAATTGGAATGCAGTTACCAATATATGCTTATTTACTTAGTCAATCAGAGTTTAAAGATTATGAGTTAGTTGGCTTTTATTTACAAAAGGTTATTCCTTCTTTAATTGTTAGTGATTTAAAACATCAAAAAGAAGAGTTGTTAGTTAAAGAGTATTATTTAGAAGGTTATAGTACAACTAATGAAGAATCTTTAAAAGAATTTGATGCTAGTTATAAAGATAGTAAAGTTATTAAGGGTTTAAAGAAATCTTCTAAAGGTTTTTATGCGTATTCTAAGGTTATGAGTGAAGATAATATTAAAAAAATGAATTTATTTACAGAAAAAATAATTAAAGATAGTGTTTTAGAAATTGTTAAAGGTAATTTTGATATTGCCCCTAAAAATATAGGAAATAAAAATGTTGGTTGTGAGTTTTGTCCTTATGGGTCAATATGTAATTATGATGGTAATGATGTTGTTTATGAAAAATTAGTTAAACCACAGTTTTTAGGAGGTGAAGATGATGAATTGGTCAAAGATGCAGTTACAAGCAATTAATGAACAAGGAAAAAATATTTTAGTAAGTGCTGGAGCTGGTTCTGGTAAGACAAGTGTCTTAACTGCTAGAGTTATTAATTTATTAGAAAAAGGAATATCAATAAATGAATTATTAATTTTAACTTTTACTAATGCAGCAGCTAAAGAAATGAAAGAAAGAATAAGAAAGTCTATTTTAACAAAACCTAATTTAAAAGATGAAATTGCTAAATTAGATGAAGCTTTTATTTGTACTTTTGATTCTTTCGCGTTGTTTTTAGTAAAAAAATATCATTCAATTTTAAATTTACCTAGTAATCCTAAAATTACTGATGATACTTTTATAAATATTTTACAAAAAGAATGTATGAAAGAAGTTTTTGATGAATTATATTTAAAAGAAGATGAAGAATTTTTACAATTAGTTGATACTTTTTGTGTTAAAGATGATGAAGCTTTATTAAATGAAATTTTAAATATTGCTAAGAAATTAGATTTGAAATTAAATGTTTTAGATTATTTAGATAACTATGTTACTAATTATTATCAAGAAGATTTTTGGGAGTTTTTATTTAAAGAATATGAAGAAATTGTTTTAACTAAATTAAAAGAAATAAAAAGTATTATTGAAGAATTAACTTTTGTAGCTGATGCTAATTATTTAGAAAAATTAAATGAAGCTTTAGACAATTTACTTAAAGCAAATAGTTATGAAGAAATTTTTTTAGTTAGTAATGTTTCTTTACCAAGATTAGGAAACAATGCTTCTTTTGAATTAAAAAATATGAAGAAAACATTAACAAAAGCTTTGCAAGAATTAAAAGATTTATTAAGATTTAGCAATAAAGAAACTTTAAAAAGTGATTATTGGGCTACTCAAAAAAATACTAAAATTTTAGTTAAGATTTTACAAAGTTATTTTCAAAAATATGAACAAGCTAAGCAAAAATTAGGTTATTTTGATTTTACAACTATTTTTAAAAGAGCTTATTATTTAGTTAAAAATAATCCAGAGATTTTAAAAGAATTAAAGAGTCAATTTAAAGAAATTATGGTTGATGAATATCAAGATACTAATGATTTTCAAGAAGCTTTCATTAATCTTTTAGCAGATAATAATGTTTATATGGTTGGCGATATAAAGCAAAGTATTTATCGGTTTCGAAATGCTAATCCTTCATTATTTAAAGAAAAATATAATTTTTATCGGGAAAATAATGGTGGTATAAAGATTGATTTAATTGATAATTTTAGATCAAGAAAAGAAGTATTAAATAATATTAATTTGTTGTTTAATCCTTTAATGGATGAAAGATATGGTGGTGCTAAATATCAAGAAGAACATCAAATGGTATTTGGTAATCAAAAATATGAAGAATTAAAAGATAATAATTATGATATGGAAATTGTTAAATATAGTAGTAGTGAAGAATTTTTAAATGAAGAAATTGAAGCTTTTTATATTGCTAATGATATAAAACAAAGAGTTTTAAAAAAAGAAAAGATTGTTGAAAGAAATACTTTAAGAGAAATTAAATATGAAGATTTTTGTATTTTAATGGATCGAAGTAGTAGTTTTTTACTATATCAAAAAGTTTTTAATTATTTAGGAATACCTTTATATGCTTATTATGATGAACAAATTAAAAATAATATTCATTTTCAAACTTTAAAAAATATTTTTATTGTAATTAATAAAATGATTAATAAAGTAGTAGATGATGAATTTAAACTTGCTTTTACTTCTTTAGCAAGAGGATTTTTATTTAATCAAAGTGATGAAGAAATTTATAAAATAGTTACTAATAATTTATGGTATAAATCAGTAATATTTATAACTTTAAAACCGATTTTAGAAGGGATAAATGGTAAATCTTTAAATAATATTTTAGAGGAAATTTTAGATATAACTAATTATTATGAAAAATTAATTATGGTTGGGAATGTTACTGATGGAATGATTTTAGTAGATTATTTTCAAAATTTTGTTAGAGAATGTGCTAATTTTGGTTATACTTATGAAGATTTTGTTAATTATTTAAATAATTTAGAAGATTATAAATTAGAATTAAAGTATCGGTCTAAAATGAAGAGTAGTAATTGTGTTAAATTAATGAGTATTCACGCTTCTAAAGGTTTAGAGTTTCCTATTTGTTATTATAGTGGTTTGTACAAAAAATTTAATATTTCGGATATTAAAGAACAATTTTTATATTCTGATAAATATGGTTTAGTAACTTCAATTGAAAAAGAAGGAATATATCCAACTTTTGTTAAAGAATTAGTTAAAAATAATTTTTATAAAGAAGAAATTTCAGAGAAGATAAGATTATTTTATGTAGCTTTAACAAGAGCTAAAGAAAAAATGATTTTAATTTTACCTGATGCTTTAAGTGATCAAATAACTTATCAAAATAGACAAAGTTTAATACCGGATTTTAAGAGAATTAAGGCTCGGTCTTTTGCTGACTTTTTATATTTATTAGAAAATTATTATAAAACTTATATTAAACATATTGATCTACCAAATATCTCTAAAGATTATTTAACATCAAAGTCTAAAGATTTAAAAGAGGTTTTAGGCGATAAAATTGTTGTAGAAGAATTAGTTAAACCAACGATTTTAGAAGAACAAAAAACTTTTTCTAAAAAAACTAATGAACTTTATACAATAGATGAAATAAAGAATATGAAATTGGGAACTAGTTTTCACGAGACTTTACAATATATTGATTTTACTAATCCAAAGTGGGATTTAATTAGTGATGAATTTGTTAAAAGAAAAATTAAAGCTTTTTTAGATAATGAAATAATTAAAAATTCTTTAGGTTTTGATATATACCGAGAGTATGAATTTTTTATTGAAGAAGATGATGAGTTATTAAGAGGTATTATTGATTTATTAATTGTTAAGGAAGATGAAGTATTAATTATTGATTATAAATTAAAGAATGTTTCTAGTCCTGAATATTTAAAACAGTTAAAAGGTTATAAAGATTATGTTTTAAAAATTTTTAAATTACCAGTTAAAACTTATTTATATTCGATTATTGAGGAAAAGTTTGTTATAATAGATGTTTAGAAAGAGATGAGTTTATGACTAACGATAGTAGAATAAAAGAATTAAAAAGGATTAAAATAGCTTTAAGAGGAAGTTCAATTGGAGCATTGGCTTTTGTTTGTGCTTCTTTAAGTAATATTAATAAAACTCCTTTTAAACAAGATATGATTAAATATTATGTTCCATCTATTAAAACGATAAATGAAGAATACAGTGAAAGTGCTTCTGTTTTAGAACCTAAAAAACAAAGTGTTTATGGCAAGAAAGGTGTTTCATTATTAGTTCAATATAATACAAGTTGGGAAAAGAAAAATAATGGTTTATATGAGCAAAAGCAAATGGTTTATGCTTATCAAAATATTAAAGAAGAAGATATTTTAGATATTGTTAATAATCCTCAATTATTAGATGAGTATTTAGAAAAAAGAAGTGAATATTCTTTTTATGCTAAAGATGTTTCATTAGAAAATAATTATCCTAAATATAATATTGAAGTAATTGATGAAGATAAATCGGTGTATCAATATTATTTGGAAAGTAAAAAGGATGCTTTAATTGATACTTCTATATTTTTGTCTTTCGCGGCTGTAGTATTGTTTGGTTTGAAAAAAGTAAATGATTGTATTGATGAAAGAGTTAAGGAGTTAGAAGAAAAGGATATAATAGCTAGAAGATTAACTAAATAGTTGCTTTTTCTTTTAATATGCTATAAAATAATATTTAATTTTGAGGGGATTAGTAGTATGAATAATGAATTAGAAAAGATTATTAAACAATTAGTTATGGAACGAGATTTTGAAGAAGGCTTAGAATATAATGAAGATAAAATTTCAATGGGTGAACCTTATGATGATCAAAATGGCAAAAATTTTATTTTTCATCTTGATGATTTTTTAGAAGAATATTTAGTCCATATTGCTAAAAGGGGTAATAGATTTAGAATTTATTGTGATTGTCGAAAATTTAGAATTTATAATTCTTGTAAACATATTGCTGCTTGTTTAATTTGTTATAGTAATGAAATATTTGGTGTTGGTTTTAATAATAAAAATAGTATTGAAGAAAAAAGTAAAATATTTTTAGATAATTTAAAACAAAATTATCATCAAAAAACAATTGGAGTTAAGAAAAAAATTGAATTAAAGGTTGGTTTAAATATTGAGTTTTATCCTAAAAGATATGGTTTTACTAATAATATAGCTTTTACTAGATTAAAGATTAGAATAGGTGATAATAAATTATATGTTTTAAATAAAAAGTTTTGGGATTTTATTGATTATTATCATAATGAAGAACCTTATTATTTTGGTAAAGATTTTAATTATGATCCTAATAAATATTATTTTACTAAAGAACAAGAAGATATTATTGCTTATTTAGAAAGTAATTTTAATCGTTATGGTTCTAATGACTTTAAAATAGAAGGACAAACTTTAAAACAATATTTTAAGAATAATCAAGATGATTTATATATTGATAATTTAAATAAATCTATAAAAATAGAAGAAGGATTATTTTTTGATTCACTATTAACAAAAGAAGAAAATTTTTATCGTTTAAATTTACAATGTGATTTTGATGAAGTATATGCTTTTACTAATGATAATGAATATGTTTGGTATAATAGACATATTTATCATTTAAATTATAAAGAAAGAGTTTTATTAGAACAATTAGAAAAAAATAATTTAAATGAATTATTATTTGATGAAAAACAATTTTTAGATTTTAAAAATTATTTTTTACCATACTTAAAAAAGCAAATAACAATTGATGAATCTGTACCTAATTTAGTAATTAGTAAAGAGCCAAAAGTTA
>CANQZH010000056.1 GCA_947628245.1 uncultured Bacilli bacterium
CTTGCTGATTTAATGCTTGTAGCAAGTAAAGAAGTTGAAGAAAGTATAATGCGAATTACGCAGTTAGCAAGAGCAGCTGGTATTCATTTAATTGTAGCTACCCAAAGACCATCAACGGATGTTATAACAGGTGTTGTTAAATCAAATATTCCATCACGTATTAGCTTTGCAGTTGCGTCTAATATTGACTCACGAACAATCCTTGATAGTCCTGGGGCCGAAAAACTCTTAGGTAAAGGAGATATGCTTTATTTACCAATGGGTGAAAATCACCCAATTAGAATTCAAGGATGCTTTATATCTGATGATGAAATAAGAAGAGTTATTGATGCGGTTTGTAAAGAACAAGTTGCTCAATATGATGAGGCTTTAACTAAATTAAATGAAATGCCTCTTTCCGAAATTAATAGTAAAGATGATTATGATGATCCAATGTATGATGAAATTGTTGAGTTTGCAGTTCAAACTGGTAAAATAAGTGCTTCATTAATTCAAAGAAGGTTTAGATTTGGTTATAACCGAGCAGCTAGAGTAGTTGATTTACTGGAAAAAAGAGGAATTGTTGGCCCAGCAAATGGAGCTAAACCAAGAGAAGTTTTAATTCCTAAATCCGAAAATGAAGATGATTTACAATAGTCATCTTTTTCCTTGCAAAAGTCATAAATAGCTGTATAATATTAAGAACTGGGAGGAAAAAATAATGGCTAGCTTACGGTTACAAAATTTTATTATTGAAAGAATGCCAAATAATGATATATACGTTAGTCACTTTAATGGAAAAGATAAAATTTTTGTTGGTAAAAGTAACGAAGTTATGTGTATCAATGAATTAGAAAATGGCGAATTAGTTTTTATTAAAAAAAGTTTAAAACAAGAAGGAATTATTCATTATTATGGTAATAAATCTTATACTTCTTTTGCTAGTGATAAAATAAATAAAATATTACCAAATATTTATCTTCTTACTAATAATGAAGATAATAAACATCTTTTATATAATACGAAAAGTAAATGTAGTCTAGAAACTTTTGATGATCAAATTATTGTAAGAGATGAAAATATTTTATCGTATAAAAACATTGTAGTTGGTAATTATTCTGATACAATTGTTAGATTTATTGCTAAAGATAATTTAAAATATACCGTTAATATTAGTACTTTACAACAAAGAATTATTTCTAATCCTAGTACTTATTATAATTCTTTAGAAGAAGAAGGATTATTAAAACTTGAAGTTTATAACTATTTATTAAAATTAAATGAAATTGGTAAAATCGAAACTAGAGAAGAAAATAAAAGGGAACAAATGGTTGAAAAAATATTAAAGAAAAGAGGCTAATTATGATTTTAATACAAACTGATAATTATAGTATTAGACAAGATAAAATGGGATTTTTAAATTTTCACGATAAAAATGGGAAGAAAGTTAAACGTTTAGGTCATCGTTTATTTTTAAATAATTTAAAAAAATGTGATGAAAATAATTTTATAATTGCTTTTGCAAAAATGAATTTTACTTTTGAACATTATAATTTAGATGAAGTAGTAACTGCTTTTAAAACTTCATCACCAACTCGTTCTTTTGCTTGTACTTTTGAATTAAGTGATGATGTTTTAGGCGTAATGGCAAATAGTAAGTATGGTTGTAGTTATGTCTTATATAACTGGCAGACTAAAAATTATTATAAAGGTTCAGGAGAAATGCCTACATTAAATCAAAATAAACAAATTGTTATATCTAAAATGATAAAATATGATGATGAAGTAAAAGGTTTATATTTTGTAGATAATTTAAAATATAAAATAAATCCCGAAACTTTTGAAATAAAAGAAGCTTATAGTACTTTACAACAAAGAAATATTAATTTTGCTAAGCAAGATGCTAGAGAAGTTTTAAATCGAGAATGTTTAGAAAATATGAAAACTTTAGCTCTTTTACAAAAAGAAGGTTTATTAAAAAGTAGAGAGGAAAATGTTTTAAAAAAGACTTTACATTAAGCTTTTTTTAAGCGATACTTATATAAAGAATTAAGGGTGATAATTGATGATTGAAATTAAAAATATCAGTAAAATATATAAAACCGATGGTTATGAACAAAGAGCCTTAAATAATGTAAGTGTTAATTTTAGACAACACGAGTTTGCTTCTATTCTAGGTCCTTCTGGTTCAGGTAAAACTACCTTTTTAAATATTATTGGTGGCTTAGATGAATATACCAGCGGTGACATTATTGTTAATGAAATAAGTACCAAAAAATTTAAAGATCGCGATTGGGATTCTTACCGTAATCATCGTGTTGGTTTTATTTTTCAAAGTTATAATTTAATTAGTCATCAATCAGTTTTAAAAAATGTTGAATTAGCGTTAACTTTATCAGGTATTTCAAAAGCTGAAAGAAGAAAAAGAGCAATTAAAGCTTTAGAAGAAGTTGGTTTAAGTAAACATATTAATAAAAGGCCAAATCAATTATCAGGTGGACAAATGCAAAGAGTAGCAATCGCGCGTGCCTTAATAAATGACCCTGAAATAATCTTAGCTGATGAACCAACCGGAGCTTTAGATTCCGATACATCAATTCAAATAATGGACTTATTAAAAAAAATTGCTCAAAATAAATTAGTTATAATGGTTACACATAATCCGGATTTAGCTAAACGTTATTCTAGTCGAATTATAAATATTAAAGATGGAAGAATAACATCTGATTCTGACCCTTATGATGGTAAAGAAAATACCTTAGAAGAACAAGAAGAAAATTTAAACAAAACAAAAAAAACTAAGATGTCATTTTTAACTGCTTTATCTTTATCTTTCAATAATTTAATGACCAAAAAAGCTCGAACTATCTTAGTTTCCGTTGCTGGTTCGATTGGAATAATTGGAATTGCTTTAATTTTAGCGGTTTCTACTGGTTTTCAAAATTATGTTGATTCAATCCAAGAAGATACTTTAACTTCATATCCTCTTATGATTAGTCAAGAATCAGCTGATTTAACAAGTCTTTTATTATCAATGAGAAGTGGTAATAATGAAACTAGTAATCCTAATGAAGTTAAAGAACAACAATATATATCTTCAATGCTTTCCAGTGTAAGTACTAATGATTTAAAAAGTTTTAAAAAATATTTAGAAGATAATAATGAAGAAATTAAAAATGATTTAACTAATATTGAGTATTTTTATAGTGTAGATCCTAATATTTATACAATTGATGCAACTAATAAACTTGCGAGAATTAATCCTAGTAATCTTTTTAATCAAATGATGGGTGATAGTAGTATCTTAAGTTCTTATTCTTCAATGACTTCAGTTTTTTCCCAAATGGTTGATAATCGAGAAGAAATTCAAAATGATTATGATGTTTTAGCAGGTAGATGGCCTAGTAATTATGATGAAATGATAATTGTTTTATCAGAACCAAATACTATTTCGGATTTATTAGTTTATTCTTTAGGTCTTCGGGATACAGAAGAACTTACCAAAATGGTTACAAGTATTATAAGTGGGGAATCCATTGATATTAATAATGAACCAATGACTTTTTCTTATGAAGATTTAATGAATGTTGATTTAAGATTAATAATGGCTTCTGATACTTATCAATATAATGAAAAATATAATGTTTATGAAGATATGAGTGAAGATAATGATTTTATGAATGACTTATATAATAAAGCTCTTAAATTAAAAATTGTTGGAGTAGTTAGTCCTAAAGAAGGGGTTGCTTCAATGGCTTTAAATCCCGGGGTTTCTTATACTTCCGACTTAATTGATTACCTAATTGATTATGCTAAAAAAACTGATGTTGTTCAAAAACAGTTAGAAAATAGTGATATAAATGTTTTTTCCGGAAATACTTTTGATAGTAAAGACCAAAATCTAGATTTAGAATTTGCTGATTTAGTTAAAGTTGATAATGAAAAATTACAAAGTGCTTTTAATATTAATATTGATCAAAATAGTTTAGCTAAAGAAACTGAAGAGTATATGACTGAGATAAGTAATTCTATTACTACTGATATAACACCTGCTAAAGAAGCTTTTACGAATAATCTAAATAACTTTTCTAGTGGGATTTTTAAAAATATTAAAAAAGAAATAGCCCAAAAAGATATTGAAAGTTTAGTTAATAATTATTTAAATAGTAAAGAAGTTGATAATTCCTTAAATGAATTAGAAAAAAATTATGTTATTCCCAAAGATACTTTAAAAACAACATATAATGGTTTATTAAAAGGTTTATTACAAGCTTATATAACCGGATATAATACTTACATTACTTCTTTAAATCCGGATTATAAAGTTGATGAAAAAAATCCTAAAGCTCCTTTAGTAGAAGAATTACAACAAACCGTTACAAAATCATTTTTAGAAAGTCCAGCTATTATAGGCACTATTGAAAAAATGAGTTCTGTAATGACTGAAGCTACAATCAAAAAAAATGTTTTAACTAAAGTTGGGGAATTAACCTCTAATATATCTAATGCTTTTGCTTCTTCTTTTAACATTGATCAAGATAAAATCGCTTCAGCATTTACTTTAAATTTTACTGAAGAAGAATTAACTAGAGTAGTAAATGCTATAATGAATCCTACCGAAACAACTCAAAAATCTAATTTGATTTCCCTAGGTTATCAAGACAAAGAAGAACCAACTTATATTTCCTTTTATTTTAATAGTTTTGATGGTAAAGAACATTTTCTATCATTTATAGATGATTATAATGAAAAAGTCGAAGAAGAAAAAGAAATTAAATATTCTGATACAACAGGTATTTTAATGTCATCAGTTAAAACCATTGTTAATGCGGTTAGTTATGTTTTAATTGCTTTTGTTTCTATCTCTTTAGTTGTTTCAAGTATTATGATTGGGGTTATAACCTATATTTCAGTCTATGAAAGAACTAAAGAAATTGGTATTTTAAGAGCAATTGGAGCTTCAAAAGGCAATATTTCTTCAATATTTAATGCTGAAACCTTTATTATTGGTTTATTATCCGGCTTATTTGGTATTGGAATAACTTATTCTTTAATTCCAATAATTAATAATATTCTTCATCATTATATTGGTAATGTTCCTTTATCAGCTTCCTTAAATATTGATAATGCTCTTATCTTAGTTATTCTATCAATTGTTTTAACTTTAATAGGTGGTTTAATTCCAGCTCGAGCTGCTTCTAAAAAAGATCCAGTTGAAGCTCTTAGAAGTGAGTAATTATGGATGCTTCTTTATATCGGATATTAAGACCTCTTTTAAAAGGTTTTACTAATATTGTTTTTCATCCTAAATATATTGGTTTAGAAAATATTCCAATAGATAGACCAGTTATTCTAGCTGGTAATCATCTTAGTAATTTAGATTGTCTTTTACTTATAAGTTCAACTAAAAGAAGTGTTCATTTTCTAGCTAAAGCTGAATTATGGAAAGGATTAAAAAAAATTATTTTTGCTAATCTTGGTTTAATTCCTGTCTATCGAAATGGAAAAGATCATCAAGCTATGGTTGAAGCTGAAAATTATTTACATAATAACTGTGTAATTGGAATTTTTCCTGAAGGAACAACTGAGAAAAATCGTGGATTATTACCTTTTAAAATGGGAGCTGTCAAAATGGCTTTTGATACTAATTGTGATATTGTCGCGTTTGCTATTGTTGGTAACTATCGTCAAGGTATTAAAATTATTTTTGATAAACCTTATAAAATTAAAAATAAAGATTTAAACATTGAAAATGAATTATTACAAAATAAAGTTAGATTAATAGGAGAGAAATATGGGAAAAATAAGTAATTTTATCATTAAATTATTTAAGAAAAAAAGTGCTGATAAACCGTGGTTAGATTATTATCGAAGAGAAGAAAGAACAATTAAATTTACTAAAAAATCAATTTATGATTATCTTGTTGATGAAGTAGGTAATGATCTAGATTTTATTGCTTTAAACTATTTTGAAAATCGTATTAGTTATAATGATTTTTTTAAATCAATTAATACTTGTGCAAGAGCTTTAAGAGAATTTGGAGTTAAAGAAAAAGATATTGTTACCATTTGTTTACCTAATATGCCTGAAGCTATTTATGTTTTTTATGCGTGTAATAAAATTGGAGCTGTTGCGGATATTATTCATCCTTTATCTAGTCCCGAACAAGTTAAATTTTATTTACAAGAATCTAAATCAAGATTTTTATTTTTAGTTGATTTTAATTATGAAAAGATGAAAGATGTTATATCCGAAACTCTAGTTTATAAAACTGTTTTAGTTTCTCCTAAAGAAAGTATGCCAGTTGGTTTAAATATTGGGTATAGCTTAACTCGTGGCCTAAAAGTAAAACATCCTTTAATTTTTGATACAGCTTATCTTAGTTGGAAAAAATTTATGAGTTATGGTACTAGTAATTTACGGGAGTTTCATTCTAAAATGGATTGTAATGATTTAGCTTTAATCTTACATAGTGGTGGAACTACCGGAAGTCCTAAAGGAATAATGATTTCCAATTATAGTTTTAATGCTATTGCTCAGCAAAGTGCGGTTAATGTTATAGATGTTCGACCTAAAGATAAAATTGTTACGGTTTTACCTATTTTTCACGGCTTTGGTTTAGGCATTTGTATTCATACACCTCTTTGTTTAAAAGTTGAAACAATTTTAATGCCCGAATACGATGCTAATCGTTTTTATAAGATTTGGAAAAATGATAAACCTAATGTAATTTTAGGAGTTCCCACATTATGGGAAGGAATGATGAGTAATAAAAAATTTAATAATGTTGATATGTCTCAATTAAAATATATTATAAGTGGAGGCGATTATTTAACTATTCAAGCTGAAACGCGTATCAATAATTTTTTACATAAACACGGAGCTAAAGTTAATATTTTAAAAGGATATGGAATGACTGAAAGTGTCGCAGCAACGTGTTATACTTTTCCTGGGACTAATGAAATTGGGAGTATTGGTATTCCAATGGTTGGTAACAATTATCAAATATGTGATCCAAAAACAATGGAGGAAATGCCTTTAGGGGAAGAAGGAGAAATATGTGTTAATGGACCAACTTTAATGATGGGTTATTTTAATAATCCCGAAGAAACTGATAAAGTAATTAAAATTCATAAAGATGGCAAACGTTGGTTACATACAGGAGATATCGGTTATATATCTTTAAATGGTATTGTCTATTTTACTTCTAGATTAAAGAAAATGATTGTTGTATCTGGTTTTAATGTTTATCCATCAGTTATTGAAAAAGTTATTTTAAAACATCAAGCGGTTAGTAAAGTATGTGTGGTAGGTATTCCACATCCATATAAAATTCACGTTCCAAAAGCTTTTATTGTTTTACGTAAAGGTTATGAACCATCAAATAAAATCAAAAAAGAAATTAAAGAACTTTG
>CANQZH010000057.1 GCA_947628245.1 uncultured Bacilli bacterium
GAGAATAGCATATGAAATTAGAAAGTTTTAAAGATAAGAAAGTAACAAGAAGAAAAATGATACTTATAAGTTTAGGAGTAATAACAATAGTAGGAGTATCATTACTTTTATATAAAACCTTTGCAAGTTTTAGTAGCGAAGTAAGTTTTAGAATGATGAGTGGTAAAGTAAATTATTATGGAAATGCTGATGTTTTGTTTGGATTTTATAATGGAGAAACAAAATTAGATGAGATGCCTCAGAAAGGAAATCCTGAAAATTTAGAATTTGATTATGGAACTTGCGATAATGGAGCAAGTGTTGAATGGGATGAAGAAAATTGGGCACCTTTAGTCGTAAATTTAACAACAACTAAGACAAGATGTACATTATATTTTAGTGAGAATAAATTTACAGGAGTAGATTTTTTAGAGAAAAAAGAAAAAGAAGAACAAATAAAAGAAGAACCACAATTAATGTATGATGATACTGAAGATAAAAATTTAAGATATGTGGGAGCTAATCCCAATAATTATATAGATATAGGTGATAGATATAAAAGTGATATATATACATTTCGCAGAACATCTGATGATTATTTAGCAGGTGAATATTCTTCAATAGAAGAATGTGAAAGTAATTATGAATATCAAATTCAAAATAATGAAGGAACGTGTAAATTATCACATAGAAAAGGTGATATTATCTTATGGCGTATCATAGGAGTAATGAAGAATGTAACAAATGTAGAAACAAATAAAAAAGAATATTTAATAAAGATAATAAGAGCAGATAGTATTGGAGAATATAGTTGGGATACATCAGCAAGGGAAGTTAATGGTGGATATGGAGTAAATGAATGGAGTCAAGCTGATATAATGAAGCTTTTAAATCCTGATTATAGTGACAATCGAGATTTAATTTGTTTAGAATATAATCAGTACTTTTGTAATGGCTATAATAATAATCAATTAGTAAATAATAGTTTATATTGGAATAATGAAAGCGGACAATGTTATTCTTTTAGCGATTATAAAAACGAATCTTGTGATTTTACAAGTACTGGAATAAGTGAAGCAGCAAAAAATAAAATAGCCAAAGTAAGATGGAACACGGGAACCTTTGCAACATATGATGATTCAGAATGGACAGCAAGTGCAACATACAAGGCAGAGCGAAGTGAAAATAAAGTATGTGAAAATTGTGATGATAAAGTAGAAAGAAAAACGAAATGGGATGGATATATTGGCTTAATAAATCCAAGTGATTTTGGCTATGCTATAGGAAAAAGTGTAAGAGAAGAGTGTTTAGCAAAAAGTATGAAAGAATATGGTTACTCTGGTGATGGTGGATGTAATGAATTCGATTGGTTAAGTTCAAGTAAAGGATGGCGTTGGACTTTAAACCCTAGCTTACATAATGTATCAGATGTATTCTATATTGCTAATACATATTTGGGTGATTATTGGAATTGGTCAAATGGTGCGAGTGATGCTTATGAAGTCTTTCCTGTTGCCTTTTTAAAATCAAATGTGACTATCTCTGATGCATTAGGAACACCTGAAGATCCATTTATAGCTTCATAACGGAGAGTTTGGCTCGTTGGATGGCGGTTGTTGTCTTTGAGCCTGAAAAATCTATAATCGAAGTAAAATTGAACGTAAACTTTTTTCTTTAGTTAAGGGGTGTTTATCTTGCGAAGCAAGATAGATTTATGAAATTATAAAGAGCACTATTGTTCTAATTTTAGTGCTCTTGTTTTTTCTTGTAGTTTTATTGCTGTTTGTACTACAGTTTCGTGATTATTGAATGGGTCTAATGCTATATTTTTTTGTTTATCTAATGATGCGTGTAGTATTAAATGTTTTTCATTATTTTCTATTGAATAAATTGTTTGACATTTTGGTTCACCATTGATGTTTGCTCTTAATTCTGAGATAATTGTCCATACTGGTGTTGCGTTGTTTTGAAATTCGTGACTTGATATTAGTTCCCATAAGGTATTGTAATTGTTTTTTAAAGATAAATCATTTAAATTATAGATACTTGTTATCATATCAGTGTCGATGTATGAATTTAAGATATCTATTCTTAATAGATTATTATTTAAAGTAATAAAATATTGTTTATTTTCTTGCCATATCATTTCTTTTATTTGGGTATCGTTTAAATTTAGTGGTTTGTTTTTAAAAATACATATAGCATTTGTTAGATTATTATAGTAAGAAATATATTCTTCTTTTGTTTGTTCATCTTCTAAAATAATGGTGTTTTCATCTAATTGTTGTTTTTTTTCTAAGTTCATTAGTAAAGTATAAAAAAAATTTGTTTTTTCAGTTACGTATTTTATTTGATTTAGTTCTCTATTTTGTTCGATGAAAACTTTTTGAATTAAATTATTTAAATCTTGCCAAGATTTATTTGTAGTGTTAGTCATAAGTCCTCCTTGTTTAATTATACTTGTTAGTTAATTTTATTGCAAGAAAATTTGTTGAGTGTTAAAATTTGGTTAGGAGGTTTTATGGATAGAGTATTATTAGATTTAGGGATTATACAAATTAGATGGTATTCGTTTTTACTTTTAGTTGGGGTATTCTTAGGGATATTGTTATTAGTTCGTGAAAGTAAAAAGTTTAAATATCCGAAAGATTTTATTTTTAATATGGCTTTTTGGGCTATTATTATTGGTTTTGTTGGGGCTAGGGTATACTATGTTGTTTTTAATTGGAATATGTATGCTAGTAATCCTATAAGTATTTTTGAGGTATGGCAAGGTGGTTTAGCTATTCACGGTGGTTTAATATTTGGTGTCTTGACAATATATTTGTATTGTAAGAAATATAACGTTAATTTTATTAAAATATTAGATATGGCTGTTCCTTCTGTTTTGATTGGACAGGCTATTGGTAGATGGGGTAATTTTTTTAATATGGAGGCTCATGGAGGAATGGTTAGTAAAAGTTTTCTTCAGGGTTTGCATCTTCCTAATTTTATTATTGATGGTATGAATATTAATGGTGTATACTATCATCCAACTTTTTTTTATGAATCTTTATGGTGTTTGTTAGGTTTTGTTATTATTTTTGTTATGAGAAGATTTAAACATTTAAAAGTTGGAATGCAAGTATGTTTTTATTTGATGTGGTATAGTATTGGGCGGTTTTTTATAGAATCGCTTAGAACTGATTCGTTAATGCTTGGTGGTTTTAAAGTTGCTCAAATTATAAGTGTTGTTTTAATTATTATTAGTATTGTTGGTTTTATTATAATTAGTCGTAAAGGTAAATATGAAGATTTGTATTATGAAAGTAGAGGAGTTTAGTTTATGAATAATAAAGAAGTTTTAGCTAAAAAATTAAATATTAAAGAATCTCAAGTAGAGGCTGTGTTGAAATTATTAAGTGAAGGATCTACTATTCCTTTTATAGCCCGTTATCGAAAAGAAGTAACTGGTTCTTTAGATGAAGAACAGATTAGAGTTATTGAAAAAGAGTATGAATATTTAGAAAATTTAAGTAAAAGAAAAGAAGATGTTATTAGATTAATTGAAGAAAAAGATTTGATGACTGATGAGTTAAGAAATAATATTAATGCTTGTTTAAAGTTAAGTGAAGTTGAGGATTTGTATCGTCCTTTTAAAGAAAAGAAAAAGACGAAGGCTAGTGAGGCTATTAAAATGGGTTTAGAGCCTTTAGCTAAGATGATGATGAGTTTTCCGATTAATGGTAGTATTGAATCTTTAACTAGTAATTTTAATATGTCTAGTGAAGATGCAATAACTGGGGCTAAGTATATTATTAGTGAATGGATTAGTGATAATGCTTATTATCGTAAGTATATTAAAAATGAGATTATGCATAATGGATTTATTTGTAGTAAGTTAAAGAAAAATGCTGTTGATGAGAAAAAGACTTATGAGATGTATTATGATTTAAAAGAGAGTATTCGTTATGCTAAACATTATCGTATATTAGCAATGAATAGGGGTGAAGATGAGGGTATATTAAGTGTTAGTATTGATTTTGATAAAGATAAAATATTAGCTTATTTAGAAAGTAAAATTATTAAAAATCCTAATTCTTTTGTAGTTAGTTATGTTAAAGAGGCTATTATGGATTCTTTAAAAAGGTTAATATATCCTAGTGTTGAAAGAGAGGTTAGAGCTTTTTTAACTCTTGATGCTGAAGAAAAAGCTATTGTTACTTTTCAAGAAAATTTAGAACATCTTTTACTTACTAAACCAATTAAAAATAAAGTTGTTTTAGGTTTTGATCCAGCTTTTAGGACTGGTTGTAAGTTAGCGGTTTTAAATCCTTTTGGAGAAGTTTTAGAAATAGCGACTATTTATCCTAATGAACCTAAGAATGAAGTAGAGAAAAGTGCTAAGGTTTTAACTGATTTAATTAATAAGTATGGTGTAGACATTATTGCAATTGGTAATGGTACTGCTTCAAGGGAAAGTGAAGCTTTTGTGGCTAAGACTATTAAGGGTAGTAATGTTTTATATAATTTAGTTAGTGAAGCTGGGGCATCTGTTTATTCGGCTAGTCCTTTAGCGATTAGTGAGTTTCCTGATTTAACTGTTGAAAAGCGTAGTGCTATTTCAATTGGGAGAAGAATTCAAGATCCGTTAAGTGAACTTGTTAAAATAGATCCTCAAAGTATTGGGGTTGGAGAATATCAGCACGATGTAAATCAAAAAGAGTTAAAGAATGCTTTAGGTTTTACGGTTAGTAAAATTGTTAATGAAGTTGGAGTAAATGTTAATACGGCTAGTGCTAGTATTTTAAGTTATATTTCAGGACTTACTAAAAAATGTATTAATAGTTTATTAGAATTTAGAAAGAAAAAGGCTTTTACTAATCGAGAAGAGTTTTTAAAATTAAGTGGTTTTACGCCTAAGATATATGAACAGGCTGTTGGTTTTTTAAGAATTAATGATGGGGATAATCCGTTAGATAAAACGAGAATTCATCCAGAAAGTTATGAACTTACTAAATTAATTATGAAAGAGTTAAATTTTGATGAAAAGCTTATTGGTAGTGAAAAGGCTAAAGAAATATTAAGTAAAGTTAAGGTTGATGATTTAGCTTTAAAGGTTAATAGTGATAGTTATACGGTTAAAGATATTTTAGAAGAGTTAATGACTCCGGGTATTGATTATCGTGATTCGTTAGATGATGTTATTTTAAAAAGTGATGTATTAACTATTGATGATTTAAAAGTCGGGATGGAGTTACAAGGTACAGTTCGCAATGTTTTAAGTTTTGGGGCTTTTATTGATATTGGATTACATAGTGATGGTTTAGTGCATATTTCAAAAATGAGTAAAGAATTTGTTAAAAATCCAATGGATATTGTTAAAGTTGGGGATATTGTTACTTGTTATGTAGATAATATAGATAAAGAGAAAGAAAAAGTTAGTTTGTCTTTGATTAGATAATAAGTTATAATTATAATAATTAGAAAGATGGTGTTTTTATGTGTGGGATTGCTGGTTTTGTCGGTAAAGTTAAAAATAAAGATGAAGTTTTAAAAAAGATGTGTGATCGAATTATTCATCGAGGTCCTGATGGAGAAGGTTATTATACGGATAGTGATGTTGCTTTAGGGCATCGTAGATTATCAATTATTGATATAGAAAATGGTAAACAACCAATGAATAGTTTTGATAATAATTTAGTTGTGGTTTTTAATGGCGAAATATATAATTATCAAGAGTTAAAAGAAGAATTAAGTGATTATTCATTTGCTACTAAAAGTGATACGGAAGTATTACTTGCTGGATATTTAAAATGGGGAAAAGATTTACCTAATCATTTAAGAGGTATGTTTGCTTTTGCTATTTGGGATAAGAAAAATAAAACTTTATTTTGTGCTCGTGATCCTTTTGGAATTAAACCTTTTTATTATTATGAAAATGATGGAGTTTTGTTATTTGCGTCTGAAATTAAAGCTTTTTTAGACCATCCTAATTTTAAGAAAGAGTTTAATGAGAGTATATTATCTTCTTATATGTCTTTTAGTTTTACGCCTACTAATGAAACATTTTTTAAAGGAGTTAGAAGGTTAGATGCGGGGTGTACTTTAACATATGAAAATAAAGAAATAAAGATTGATAAGTATTATTCTTTGTCTTTTCCAATTGAGAAGAAAGATTATGATAAGACTTTAGTAGAAATTAGAAATACGATGGAAGAAAGTGTTAAATATCATATGGTAAGTGATGTTGAAGTTGGTTCTTTTTTATCTAGTGGAATTGATTCATCTTATTTAGTATCTTTAGCTAAGCCTGATAAAACTTATACGGTTGGTTATGATATACCTCGTTATGATGAGATTAATTATGCTAAAAATTTAACTGATTTATTAGGAATTAAAAATATTAGTAAAAAGGTTCAAAAAGATGAGTATATGAATATTGTTCCTAAGATTTTATATCATATGGATGAACCGGCTAGTGATCCAGCAATTGTTTCTTTATATTTTGTGGCTAATTTAGCTAGTAAAGATGTTAAGGTTGTTTTAAGTGGAGAAGGGGCTGATGAATTTTTTGGAGGATATAATTCCTATAGAGAAGAAGTAGATATGCTTTGGTATAATAAAATTCCTTATCCTATTAGACATTTTATTAGTAAGGTATGTTCTTTACTTCCTCCTGTTAGGGGTATTAATTTCTTTGTTAGACGTGGTTTAAAATTAGAGGATAATTATATTGGAGTTAATAAAGTTTGGAGTGAAAAGGAAGTAAATAATTTATTAAAGATTCCAGTTACTATTAGTAATAAAGAAATTACTAAACCGGTTTTTGAAGAATTTAAACATTGTAATCGTTTAGTTAAGATGCAGGCTGTTGATATTCATTTTTGGTTAATGAAAGATATTTTACAAAAGGCTGATCGGATGACGATGGCTAATAGTTTAGAGGGTAGAGTTCCATTTACGGATATTGGAGTTTTTAAGTGTGCTAGTAAACTTCCTAATGAATATAAGGTTACTAAAGAAAATACGAAAGTTGCTTTAAGAGATGCAGCTAAAGAAGTTATACCTAATGAATCTTATAAAAAGAAAAAATTAGGTTTTCCAGTACCGATTAGAGATTGGATGAGAGAAGAAGATGTATATAATGAAATAAAAGATGCTTTTAATTCTTCGGTTGCTAATAAATATTTTAATACGGATATTTTATTAAATATGTTAGAAAATCATAAAAATAATAAAAGAGATAATTATCGTAAATTATGGAATGTTTATTGTTTTATTAAATGGTATCAAGTCTTTTTTGAAGATTTAAAAATATAAATCTTATAGGGGTGAATTTTTGTGAAAGAGTTTTTTAAAAAGTATTATTATTTACTTTTTTTGGGTTTATTTATTATTTTAGTTGTT
>CANQZH010000058.1 GCA_947628245.1 uncultured Bacilli bacterium
CTTTTTAAGAAATTTATATTTGTCAAATTTTACGATTAAACTAACTTAATTGTTAGTTTTTTTGGTGTTTATGATATACTTATATAGTAGGTGATGATGTGAAAAACATTAATGATCAAAAAGTATTAAATATTTTATATAAAAAGTTAGATATATCTGATGAGAATGTTCAACAATTATATTTTGAACATTTAGATCATTTAATTAATGCAATAATTAATATTAGATTTAAAGAATATAAGTCTAAATTTTTAAGTATAGATGAAATGGATTATTTTTTAGAACAAGCTATTAACTATATTTATCAAAAGAAAGATGAAAAATATTTAAAATTAATTACGGAAGAAATTATTAAAAAAGTTAATGATGCGTGTAGTTTTCCAGTTAATTTGACTTTTGATGATATTCATCAATATGTTTTAGATATTTATCATTTAGATAGTTATGCTGATATATTTCCTAAAGATAAAGTTACGGAAATGTACGCTTTAATATCTAATCGAATTGAAGATGGTTTTGTTAGTCAAACTAAAAAAGAAATTAAAGAAGAATTATGTGAAGAATTAGAATTTACTGATAAGAAAAGAAAAACAATTATTACTAGTTATAAATTAAGAAAAGTTGAAGATTATATTAAAAATAGAGAATATGATAAGTTAAATATTGATAAAAAAAGTTTATTAAAGATGGCTTATGAAAAGCGAAAAGAAATATTAAATATTAAAGAAGTTGTTAGAAGTAAAATAAATATTAATGATGATGTTTTTAATTATTTTGAAGAAAGATTTGTTCAAGGTCGTTTAAGTGATGGAGATATTATTAAATTACTTAATTGTTCTAAAAAAATTAGTAAATTAATTTTAAAAAAGTATAATGAGATTTTATTATCTTTAATTGATAATATAGATATTGATAAAGTAAGTGTTAATAAACTTTTATATCAAAGAAGACATAAAGTTGGTTTTGATTATAATAATTTTGAAATAATTAATAATACTGATAGTTTATATTATGTTGAATGTATTGTTAAAAGTTTACCGGATTATGTTAAAGAAAAAATTGTTAAAAAGCCTAATTTATATGAAGAACTATGTTTTTTAATTCCTTTTTTAGAGTATTTTCCTGAATTAAATGTTGATAAATTTTGTAAAGTTATTAAAAATTATCCTATTGTAAGAGAAGAAATTTTAAAAGGTAAGGCTTATAGTGAAACTTATATTAATGATTTAGCTTATATTCAAATGCATATTGAAGATATTATTTCTTTATCTTTAGGGTTTTCTTCAGTTAATGATGCGGAATATGTTTTATTAGGTAAAGATGTTTATGATAAAAATCCTTTAAGAAGTTCTAAATATGCGGAGTTTTATCTTAAAATGTTAGATAAAAAAAGTTCTTATTTTCCTATTATTAAAGATTCATATCAAGGGTATAGTTATGAGTTAAGTAATTATGATAATGTTAATCGTTTATTAATTGGAGTTAATTGTGAAGGTAGTTGTATAGATTTATTTCATAATAAAGGTTGTGAAACTTATGAAAAAGTATTATTAGATAAAGATGCTGATGTGGTGATGATAAATGATCCTTTTGGAAAATTTTATGGAAGGATATTAGTTTTTAGAAAAGGTAATTTTGTATTAATGGGACCTATTAGAAATAAAAAACTTCATCACGAAAGAAATGAATTTGATAAAAATTTAGTTAAACATATTGCTTTAAATATTTTAAAAGAAAGTATGAAAAATGATGATAATATTGATTTTGTTTTTATGGCTGATACAACATTTTATAATAATAAACATCAAGTTATAAATGATTTTATGACTTTAAAAGATGAACGGTTTGCTAATCTTTTTCCACACGCTGATCTAAATGAAAAAGTTTTAGTTTTAGCGTATAATGAGAATAGAAAATATGTTTCTTTTGATGTTTTACCTAAAGAAGAGTATTTTAAACCAAGAAAAAAGATTAATTATCATCCTACTAATGATGATGTTATGCGTCTTTTAGCGCTTGATAAATTACTTAAAAATGAAGTTGAACGTAATATTATTCCTTTTGATGTTAATAATTATAAAGAAATAGTTGTAGGAGAATCTTGGTATTTAGCTATAAAATTAGATGGTAGTTTAGAAGAGTGTTTACTTTCTAATGCTGATAAAATTAGTGTAAATGAGTTTGTTAATATGAAGATGAAGATTATTGAAGAACAAAATGATTTTTTAAATAAACCTCCTATGGTATAATAGTTTAAAAAGGAGGTTTTTCTAATGTTTTTAGATGAAGTTAAATTAAAGTTAGTTGCGGGTAATGGAGGAGATGGATGTACCTCTTTTAGAAGAGAAAAATATGTTCCAATGGGAGGACCTGATGGAGGAAGTGGAGGTCGTGGAGGAAATATTGTATTTGAAGCTGAAAAAGGTCTTAAAACTTTAATTGATTTAAAATATCATAAAATTATTAAAGCTAGTAAGGGGGAAAATGGTAAAGGTAAAAATATGACGGGTAAAAATGCTTTAGATATTATTATTAAAGTACCTTTAGGAACAACCATTTATGATGATGATACTAATTTAATAATTGCTGATTTAACTGTTGATAAAGAAAAAGTTATTGTAGCTAGTGGAGGTCGTGGTGGGAAAGGTAATAAAGCTTTTGCAACTCACGATAAACCAGCTCCATCTTTTTCGGAATTAGGTGAACCTGGAGAAATTAGATATGTTAGATGTGAATTAAAATTATTAGCAGATGTTGGTTTAGTTGGAATGCCAAGTGTTGGTAAATCTTCTATTTTAGCTAGTGTTTCTAATTCTAATCCTAAAATTGCTAGTTATCATTTTACAACTTTAAATCCTAATTTAGGGGTTGTTACTTTAAAAAATAAAGAATCTTTTGTTCTTGCTGATTTACCAGGATTAATTGTAGGGGCTAGTAATGGGGTAGGTTTAGGAATTAAATTTTTAAAACACGCTTCTCGTACTAAGATTTTAGCTCACGTTATTGATATGTCAGGAAGTGAAGGGCGAAATCCAATTGAAGACTATGAAACAATTAGAAAAGAGATTATTGATTATAGTGAAAAGTTAGCTTCTAAAAAAGAAATTATTGTAGCTAATAAAATGGATATACCAAATGCTAAAGATAATTTAGAAGAATTTAAAAAGCATTATCCTGATAAAATTATTTTTGAAGTTTCAGCATTAAATAAAGAAGGATTAGATGAATTATTAGAATATTTAGCTAAAACTTTAAAAGAAATGAAAAATGATGATTTATATAATAAAAATGAATATGAAAGTTCTATTATATATCGTTTTAAAAATGAAAAACCATATACCATTAGTAGAGAAGATGATATATGGGTTATAAAAGGTAAGGAAATTGAAACTTTATTTGCAATGACAAGATGGGATGAAGAAGAAGCTATTAATCGTTTTAATAAAAAATTAAAGAAAATGGGAATTGAAGAAGAATTAGCTAGAATAGGGGCTAAAAAAGGTGATGAAATAGCTATTAATAATTATATTTTTGAATGGAAAGATTAATCAGTTAATTTAAGAACTGAACCAATTACTAATTTTTCTTTAATATTTGTAGGGATTAAAAAAAGATGAATTTTTTGCTTATTTTCTTTAATATGAATTATTTTGTTTTTTGTTACATTGTGATATAAATACTTAATTTGATAATCTAAGTTAGTTGCAACTACTAAATAATTTTCTTTATTAAAATAAGTTGTTATTGTATTAGTATAAGGATAATATAAGATTTTATTTTTATCCTTTTTTTTAATTTTGTCTTTAAAACTTTCTATTTTAATTACATCATAATGTTTTAAACCAAGTTTTATTTTCATAACACCATTCCTATCTAATAAAATATATAATAATGTTTGACAAATTAGAACAAAAAATCATTTTTTATCATTTAGAAATATGGTATAATTTTTTTAAGAATAGAGATGATGAATTTATGTTTGGAAAGATTAAGTATATTAGTGAATCAGCTGCTCACGTCGAAAATACTTTAAGTTCAAATGAAACTACTGACTTAATGAACTTACACGTTATTTTTGAAGCACCTAATCAAAGAATTTTAGGGGAAGTAGCTGAGATTAATCCAGATAATATTAAAATTACTTTTTTAGGAGAGTATATAGATGATCGTTATGTTAATGGTGTTATAAGAAAACCTTTAATTTCTAGTAAAATAAGAGTTATTAATGAAGGAGAATTGCAAAAGTTAATTGGTCTTAAAGATGGTGGTTCTTTTGAATTAGGAAAAAGTGCTATCTATAAAAATTATACAGTTTATCCATCAATTAACGATTTTTTTTCTAATCACTTTTTTATATGTGGTAACTCTGGTTCAGGTAAAACTCACGGTGTTTCAAGAATTATTCAAAATGTTTTTAAAGATACGGAAGTCTTAAAGAAAAATTCTAATATTTTCTTATTTGATGCTTATGGTGAATATAAAAACGCTTTTAGTTCAATTAATAAATATAATCCTGATTATCAATATAAGTTTATTACTAGTAATATTCAAGAAGAAAGTGATGTTCCCTTAGAAATACCAGTATGTTTATTAAAATTAGATGATATGGCTTTACTTTTACAAGCTTCAACTCATAGTCAATTGCCAATTATTGAAAGAACTATAAGATTAGCTAAAATATTTTGTCAAAATAATGCGGAAAGTGAAAATTATAAAAATCATTTAATTGCTAAGGCTTTGTTAGCTATCTTATTTAGTAATCAAACAACTGCTCAAAAGAAAAATCAAATTTTTACGATAATTGAAACTTGTCATACTAAAGATTTTGATTTTGATTCAAGAATTGCTGGTGTTGGTTTTTCTAGAAGCTTTGCGGAATGTTTTGAAATAGATTCTAATGGTAATTTTGGAGAATCCGTTTTAATTACTGATTATATTTTAAAACATATTAATGAAGAATTAGAAGAAACTAAAGAACCTACAACATATTCATACTCAATGTTAGATTTTTCTAAAGCTTTAGAGTTTACTTTAATTAGTGAAGGATTTTTAAATAATCGAGCTGTTGCTGATGATGCTACTATTTTAAAGGTTCGAATTAGTTCAATTTTAAATACGAAAGTTGGAACTTATTTTACTAATAAAGGATATATAACACCTGAACAATTTGCTAAAGATTTAGTAATGTATAATGGTAAAAAAGCTCAAATTATTAATATTAATTTAGAAGATGTTGATGATGTATATGCTAAAGTAATTGTTAAAATCATTTGTCGAATTATTTTTGAATATACTAAAAGTTTAAAAGATCGAGCTAGTATGCCTTGTCATTTAATTTTAGAGGAAGCTCACCGATATATTCAAAGTGATAATGATACCTTTTTATTAGGATATAATATTTTTGATCGAATTGCTAAAGAAGGTCGTAAATACGGGGCAATATTAGGAATAATTTCCCAACGACCAGTTGAAATTAGTGATACCGTTGTTGCTCAAGTATCTAATTTCTTAATATTTAAAATGACCCATCCAAAAGATTTAAAATATATTGAAGAAATGTTACCTAATATATCAGCTGATGTTATTGAAAAACAAAAGACGTTGCAACCTGGTAGTTGTGTAGCGTTTGGAGGAGCATTTAAAATTCCAATGATTATTAGAATGGCTATGCCAGATCCACCTCCATATTCTTCTAACTGTAATGTTAAAAATTGTTGGACCAAGGATATTCCAAGTGAAGCACCTATTAATAATAATCCGACGATTAATCCAAATCCACAAGTTAATATTAATCCAACAATTAATCAAAATCCGCAAGCTACACAAGTTGCTCAAGCAAGTACCCAAAATAATACATTTTTTAATCAAACTATACCTGATACAATTACAATGCCTCAAGCAACATATATTCAAAATGATAATGCTAATTAAAAAATTATTTATCCCAACATAGCAAGGAAAGAAAAAGGATTTCCTTGCTATTTATCTTTTTATTTGATAGAATTAAATTACCAAATGATAGTAAGATTTGCATAAAACCGACTATGGTGATACTTGGGAATCGGATTTCTATATGGTGTAGAAGACTAATCCATTAAGTGTAATTAGGATCCTAAAGTATAGATATGATGCCCACCTGCTGGAAAGCGGGATTTTATCACACTTACTTCTTTGGTTTTTTTATGGGAGGATTTATGTTTGAGAGAATAAAATTATTAATTGGAGAAAATATTACTAAATTACATCAAGCAAAGATTATGATTATTGGAATTGGGGGAGTAGGTGGTTATGTTTTAGAGTGCTTAGTTAGAAGTGGTATTGAAAATTTAACGATAATTGATTTTGATAAAATAGAATTATCTAATTTAAATAGACAAATAATTTCTTCAATTGATGTTTTAGATAATTATAAAGTTGATGTTGCTAAGAATAGAGCTTTAACAATTAATTCAAAATGTCAAATAAAAACAATTAAGGAAGCTTTAACAAATGAAAATTTAGATGTAGTTAAAAATGATTATGATTATATAATTGATGCTTGTGATGATGTTAAATTAAAGATTGCTTTAATAAAATATTGTCAAGATAATGAAATAAACTTAATATCTTGTATGGGAACAGCTAATAAAGTGGAACCTGAGAAATTAATGATTACAACTTTAAATAAAACTTATAATGACCCATTAGCCAAGAAAATTAGAACATCATTACCTAAGAAATACTTAAAAACTAAAGTTTTATGGAGTAGTGAAGTTCCTATTATTAAAGGATGCCTTGGTACTTTTTGTGCAATTCCAATGGTTGCTGGTGCTATGATTGCTCAATATGTTATAAATGAATTATTAAAATCTAAATTATAAGAGTTATTTCAATTTTGAATATGAGAGAGTCATAATTTTTGATTTTTACAAAAATGTGATAAAATATGTCAAAACGTTTACAAAAATGTGATAAAGTATGTTAAATTGCTTGCAAAAGTGTGATAAACTATAAAAAGGAGATGATTTTAGATTATGGAAAGATTCATTATGAAAAAGTTAATCGAGTGGAAAAATAGTCAAGATAGAAAGCCATTAATTTTAAAAGGAGCAAGGCAAGTTGGAAAAACTTATATTTTAAAAGAGTTTGGTGAAAAAAATTATGAGAATGTTGCTTACTTTAATTTTGATTATGATGAAGGTTTAAAAGAATTATTTCAAAATACCAAAAATCCGAAAAGATTAATTGAACAATTATCACTTGCTATTAATAAAAAAATTAATCCCCAAACAACATTAATCATATTTGATGAAATACAAGAATGTCCTAATGCCTTAAATTCTTT
>CANQZH010000059.1 GCA_947628245.1 uncultured Bacilli bacterium
AAATTTGATATTAATCAAGAAGAGTTAGAAGAGAAAGAGGATGATGCTTTTGTGAAAAAATTAAAAAGTAAAATCAAGAAATTAAATCAAGATAAAAATTTTGTCAGTTTCATAAGCTATGAAGATGATTTAAAATTCCAAAAGAATACAGAATTAAATTTGGCACGTAAAGAAGGCATTGAAGAAGGTATCATTGAAGGCGAGAAAGCTGGTGCAAAAGCTAAAAGTTTAGAAATAGCCAAAAAAATGTTAAATCGTGGTGACTCTATAGAAGACATTATCGATTTAACTGGATTATCCAAAAATGAAATAGAGAATTTAAAGTAAAAAGATTTGTAGTAAATACAAATTTTTTTTATTTTGTGTAAATATTTTAATTTTTTAGTCAACTTGACACTTTTTGCTTTAAAATTGATTGTCAAGTAAAAGCTAATTTGTTATATTTTTATTATAGAAGAGAGGAATGAAAAAAATGGAAAAGAAAAATATGGTATTGTTAACGGTTATTGCTGGTGCTACATTTTTAGTAGCAATGGTAGGTGCAACTTTTGCATTCTTTACGGCAACTGTTCAAGATAACCGTACATCTAGTGGAGATACAGGAAAAACCAGTATTACGGCTGGTTCAGTAGCTAGTACTACTATAGTAGGAAGTGTTGATGGTGCTGCTGGTCAATTTACAGCAACTGATGTCTATCCTGGACATATGGAAGTTGCAGCTTTGAGTGTAAAAGCTGATAACTCTCAAAATTCAGAACAAACAAAAACAAACATCGCTATTAAATATGATGTTACTAAAAATGATTTTGCTGCTAATGAAATCAAAGTTTCAATTTATAAGAAAGAAAATACACCTGTTTCAGGAGTATCTAAAGCTGGAGATAGTAATGGAAATAATAATTTCTTCCAATGTGCTCATAAAAGTAGAGATGCTGTAAATAAAACTGATTTTACTGGAGAAGAACTTGAAGTTCCATCAGGCACTAAGATTTTCTATGAAGAATGTGCTAATAAAGATGGCTTAACTAATGATAGTGCTGTGTTATTAGCAAGTAAAGAAATTGACCACGTTGATGGTGAAGCTAAATCTTATGAATTTGAAGATGCAATTACTGCTGACGGTGAAAGTAGTAAAACTGTTTACTATTATGTTGTTGTTGAATTTGTTAATAATAAAACATCTGAGAATTTAACTGCTCAAAATTCATCTATGAATGCCGTATTAAATGGTAACATTACAGTTGTTCCAGCATAATATTAAAAAGCATTAATTGCTTTTTTTTTTGCATTGAACCAATTATTATTTTATGGTAAAATTGTCATAATAAGGGAGATGGAAAAATGGGAACATACTTTTCAATAAGTGCCTTAATTATTGTCATAATTTTTATGATTGATTTCTTTTCTAAGGAGAGAGTTAAAAATCACGAAACGGATATATATAAATATTTATTAATTGTTTCAGTTTTGGGAATGTTTTTTGATGTTTTAACTTCTATTTGGTATAAAATGGGATTAGATTATCATCATTTTATATATACTTTTAGTTGTCGTCTTGTTTTTCTATATTTAGTAGTGTGGGGAATGATTTTCTCATATTATATTAAAACGATTAGTTTGGTAAAAGATGTGGATAAAAAATTAAAAAAAGTAAGAAAAATATATTATTATACTTTAATTATTTTAGTCCCTTTAATATTATTTTTACCACTTACTTATAATCAAGTTGGAGATATCATCGTTCCTAATGGTCCATCGGTTGTGGTAACTTATTTATTTGCGATTGGTTTTTTATGTTATTCAGTCATTCTTGCAATTAAAAATCGTAAAGTTATTGAAAAGAAAAAATTAAAACCAATTTATGTATTAGTAATTGCTTTAGTTATTAACACGATTATTCAAGTATTTTTCCCTGAAGCTTTCTTAATTAGTTATTTATTAGGAATAATTGATATAGTAATGTATTTTACTATTGAAAATCCTGATATAAAAATAATTAAAGAATTAAATATGGCTAAAGATCAAGCTGAAAAAGCTAATCGAGCTAAAACTGATTTTTTATCTAATATGTCACACGAGATTAGAACTCCTTTAAATGCTATTGTTGGTTTTAGTGAATGTCTTTTAGACCATCAAGAATTAAATGATGAAGTAAAAGGTTTTGCGACTGATATTGTTGATGCATCTCATAACTTATTAGAAATTGTTAATGGTATTTTAGATATATCTAAAATTGAAGCAAATAAAATGGAAATTATTTTAAAAGAATATCATCCAAGAGAAGTTTTAGAATCTTTAGGAAAATTAGTTATACCAAGAATTAGAGAAAAACCAATTGAGTTTAAAACTTATTTTTCACCTGATTTACCTGGTACTTTAAATGGTGATGTTGGTAAACTTAAACAAATTGTTTTAAATATTTTAACTAATGCTGCTAAATATACGGATAAAGGGGAAATTGTCTTGCACGTTACTTGTGTAAATGATATTCCTAAAAGAAAATCTGTTTTATATATTTCAGTAAAAGATACAGGAAGAGGAATTAAAGAAAATAATTTAAAAAATTTATTTAATAAATTTGAAAGAATTGATGAAGATAAAAATACAACGATTGAAGGAACTGGTTTAGGACTTGCTATAACTAAGAATTTAGTTGAAATGATGGGTGGTAAAATTAGTGTATATAGTAAATTTGGAGAAGGTTCTATTTTTCGAGTTTATTTAGAACAAGAAATTGTAAGAATGGAAGATGATAATAAAGAAGAAGAAAATAATGCAACTCAAATTAAAACATATGAAGGTAAAAAAGTTTTAATTGTTGATGATTCAAAAATTAATTTAAAAGTTGCAGTTCAATTAATGAAAGATTATCATTTTGATGTAGTTACTTGTGAGAGTGGTTTTGAAGCTATTGATGAAGTAAAGAAACAAGATTTTGATTTAATTTTTATGGATATAATGATGCCTAAGAAAAATGGTGTTGAAACGTTAAATGATTTAAAAACAATGAAAAAGTTTAGGACTCCAGTTATTGCTTTAACAGCTGATGCAATTGAGGGTATGGAAGAAAAGTATTTACAAGCAGGATTTAATGGTTATTTATCAAAACCAATTGATCGAGATATGTTAAATAAAACAATTAATAAATTTTTAGGAGGAAAGAAATGAAAAATGTTGATTTATTAACTAGTTATGGTGTTGATTTAGATACGGCTTTACAAACTTGGGAAGATATGGATTCTTATAATGAAGGATTAAAAGAATATTATGATGAATTATTAAATAAAGCTAAAGAATTAGAAAATTATAAAAATAATGGTGATTATGAAAATTATGGTATTTTAGCGCATAGTATAAAAAGTGAATCTAAGTATTTTGGTTTAATGGATGATGCTAATGTATTTTTAGAGCACGAATTAAAGGGTAAAGAAAGTGATGGCGAATATATTGCTAGTCATTTTGCTGATTTATTAAATACTGTTAATAAAATTCATAATTTATTAAGTAAATATTTTGAAGGAGAATAGTATGATTTTAGCCGTTGATGATTCAGAAATTATTTTAAATTTTATAGAACATAGTTTAAATGGAAAATATCCTGTAACTAAAGCTAAAGATGGAAAAAGTGCCATTAATATTTTGAAAGATAATGATGTATATGCTATCTTATTAGATTTAAATATGCCTGGTAGTGATGGTTTTGAAGTATTAAGTTATTTAAAAGAAAATGAGTTAATAACTAAAATACCGGTTGTTATTATTACAGGTGATGATAATAAAGAAACTATTGAAAAAGCTTTTAGTTATCCAATATTAGATGTTTTAAATAAACCGTTTACAATCGAAAATATGGATCGGATATTAGATACAATTAATAATTTTTATGAACGTAAGAAAAATGAAATAGAATAAAAAGTTTTTCCTTTGGGAAGAGCTTTTTTTAGGATAGTAGACTTTTTAAAAAGCTTTTGATAAAATATGGTTGGTTGGTGAGATTATGTTTGATATTAATGATTTAACAGTTAAAACTAGTGATAAAGAATTATTAAATAATATTAATTTAAAGATAAATGAAGGAGAAATTCACGTTTTAATGGGACCTAATGGGGCTGGTAAAAGTACGCTTTGTAAAGCTATTTTGTCTCATCCTAGTTTAAAGAAAACTAAAGGTAAAATTATTTTTGAAAAACAAGATATTACTAATTTTTCAACTGATAAAATAGCACGGTTAGGTATATATTATATTGCTCAGTCTCCGGTTGCTATTGAAGGAGTTAAAAATGCTGAATTAATTAGAACGGCTTTACAAGAAGTAGGGCATCCTCTAGATATATTTAGTTTTAATAAAGAAAGTAAGAAATATAGTGAAGAATTAAATGTTGATAAGAATTTTATTCATAGAGAAGTTAATGTGGCAATGAGTGGTGGCGAAAAAAAGAAAAATGAATTACTTACGATGCTTTTTTTAAAACCTAAATTAATTATTTTAGATGAAATAGATTCAGGGTTAGATGTTGATGCTATAAAAGATGTAGCTAAAGTTTTAATTGAATATCAAAAAAATAATTCTTGTGCTTTCTTAATTGTTTCTCATCAAGAAATGCTAATTAATTTATTAAAACCTACTCATATTCATTTAGTAATGGATAAAACGATTAAAAGATCAGGAGATATTTCTTTAATGAAGGAAATTTTAGAAAAAGGTTTTACTAATTTCTAGGATTTTTGATTATTCAATAAATAAGGATGTGAATATAATAATATGAGTAAAGAAGAAAAAATTATAATAAAAGAGAAAATACAAAATATTAATGTTAAAGAAAATCTCAATATTATTGAATGGCAATTTCCAAATGATCCTTTTGTATGTAATATCTATTTAGATGATAATGTGGTTTTTGAAACTAATTGTTTAATTAATTTAGAGAAAGTTAATGGTCAAATAAATATTTATAGTAATAATAAAAGTATTGTTAATATTTCTTTAGGAATTGTTTTTAATGAAGAGAATAATTTAGAAATTAAAAATAGTTTAATAGGAAATGAAGCTTATAGTAAAATTATGATTAAGGCTATTCAAAAGGATGATGAAAAATCTATATTAAAGACTGTAGGTATTATAAATGAAAAAACGAAAAATAATGAATTTTTAGAACAAATAAAAGTTTTAAATTTTAAAAAACAACAAATAATATGTTTACCAGAACTTTTAGTTTATTCTAATGAAGCTGTTGCTAATCATAATGCTACTATTAAAAATATTGATGTTGAAGAATTATTTTATTTAAATAGTAAAGGATTAAGTAATGATTTAGCTAAAAAAATAATTAAAGAGGGATTTTTAAATTTTAATAAGTAAGGAGGTGTGTTTATGAACACAAAAGATTTTCCAATGTTAAATAAGGATATTATTTATTTAGATAATGGAGCAACAACTTTAAAACCAAAAGTAGTAATAGATAAAATTGTTGATTATTATAGTAATTATTCAGCTAATGCTCATCGAGGAGATTATGATATATCTTTTAAGGTTGATCAAGAGTATGAAGGAGCAAGAGAAAAGGTAAGAAAATTTATTAATGCTAAAGAAAGAGAAGAAATTGTTTTTACTAGTGGTTCAACAGAATCTTTAAATATGATTGCTAATGGTTTTTTTAAAAATTTATTAGAACCTAATGATGAGATTTTGATTACAATGAGTGAACACGCTTCTAATGTTTTACCTTGGTTTCATTTACAAAATACAATTGGAACTAAAGTTAAATATATTCCTTTAGATAATAATCATTATGTGACTATGAATAATGTTATTAAAAGTATTACGCCTAATACTAAAGTAATTTCTTTAGCGGGTATTACGAATGTTATAGGTGATGAAAGACCAATTAAAGAAATATGTAAATATGCTCACGAACATAATATTTTTGTCGTAATGGATGCTTCACAATATGTTCCTCATAGAAAGACTGATGTAAGAGATTTAGATGTTGATTTTATGGCTTTTTCAGGACATAAAATGTGTGGTCCAACAGGAATTGGAGTTTTGTATGGTAAAAAAGAACTTTTAGAAGAATTAGAACCAATTAATTTAGGTGGAGGAATGAATGAATCATTTGATTCACCAAATGAAGTTTATTTTAAAGAATTACCGATGAGATTAGAAGCTGGTACTCCTAATATCGCAGGTGCTATTGGTCTTGGTGCTGCGATTGATTATTTAACTAGTATTGGGATGGAAAAAATTCATAAGTATGAAATAAATTTAAGAAAATATGCAATGGAAAAATTAATTAAAATTCCTTACTTAGATATTTTAAATATTGAGTCTGATAGTGGAATTATTGCTTTTAATGTTGATGGGATTTTTAGTCAAGATGTAGCTTATTATTTAAATAAGTATAATATATGTGTAAGAGCTGGTAATCATTGTGCTAAAAATTTAAAAAGTGAAGTTGGAGTTAAAAATAGTATTAGAGTTAGTTTATATTTTTATAATACTGAAAGTGAAATTGATGATTTAGTTGAATTATTAAGTAATAAAGAAAAAATGAGAATAGAGATGATTTAAATGGATGAAGATTTAAGAAGAGAAATTATTATGGATCATTATACTAATCCAGTAAATAAGAAAGTGCCTTTAAATATTGAAGATTATCAAAAAGTAAATACTAATAATAGTAGTTGCATTGATAATTTAGATATTTATATAAAAATAGAAGATGATATTATTAAAGATATTTATTTTGATGGAGAAGCTTGTGCTATTTCTACTTCTTCTTGCTCGATTATGATTCATAATTTAATAGGTAAAACATTAAAAGAAGCTAAAGAATATGTTAGTAATTTTAAAAATATGATAGATGAAGAACCTTATGATGAAGAATTACTTAAAGAAGCTAATGCTTATAATAATATTTATAAACAAAATAATCGGAAACATTGTGCATATTTACCTTATGAAGGAATATTAAAAGTATTAGATAAATATATGTCAAAAGAAGTGTAAAAAGCTTCTTTTTTTCAGCAATTAATAAAAATATTTGATATATTAAATATGACAACATACGACGTATAGTATTAAACTTATAAAAGTAGGGAATACTATAGTGTAAAGATATTGACATAAAGAAAAAAAAAAGCTTGACAAATTGGGGG
>CANQZH010000060.1 GCA_947628245.1 uncultured Bacilli bacterium
TAAATAATAAAACTAAAATTAACGAAAAACCTATTTTTAAACCTTCAATATAACCTTTTTTATCAGCCATTTTTCCATATTTATATCCAATTATTAAAAAGATAATAATCATTAAAATAATAAATAAGATACTTGTAGTATTAAAACTCATAAGTCCTCCTAAATTAAGTAAAGAAAATAAGATACTAATTAATAGAATAGTTATGGTAAAAAATAAAAATGTTTTACCATAATTTTTTAATGTTTTCAAATTAATCACCTAATAATATTTATGTAAATGTTTAAAAAAATAGAATATTTACCATAATAATATTAGGTGATAATCGTGAATGAATTAATGAGTGTTGTTTTAAGAACTTTATTTTTTTATTTCTTTATTATTCTTTTATATCGAATAATGGGTAAAAGAGAAATAGGTCAATTAGGTATTATAGATTTAATTATTTCTATTTTAATGGCTGAATTAGTAGCTATCTCAATTGAAGATGTTGAAAAAAGTTTATGGGTTACTATTTTACCTTTAACTTTATTAACTGGTTTAGAAATCATTTTAGCATTTATTTCAATTAAATCTCGATGGTTTAGATCTATCTTTGGGGGAAAGACTTCTTTAATTGTATGTGATGGTAAAGTAAATTATAAAGAAATGATTAAACAGCGTTATAGTATGGATGATTTATTAATTAGTTTAAGACAAAAAGAAGTTAAAAATATTGATGAAGTTGAATATGCTTTTTTAGAACCTAATGGTAAATTATCAATTTTTAAATATAATTTATTTCATAGTAAAACGATGTATCCAATGCCTTTAATTTTAGATGGTTCAATTAATAAAAAAACTTTAGAATATTTAGGATATGATGAAAAATGGTTAGAAAATAAACTTGCTTTAAAGCATTTAACTATTGATGATATTTTTTATGCTTTTTATAAAAAAAATAAAATTTATTTAATAACTAATGCCGAATTATAATTCGACATTTTATTTCTATTGTTTATGATATAACAATATTGTGATGGATATGAAAAAGAAATTTTATTTAATTATTTTAGCAATTTTTTTAGGAGGTGTAATGGCTCTTATTACAATTAATAAGTTTAGTTTTAATCAAAAAACTTTTATTGTTTCGATTTATCAATTAGGAGTTTATAAAAATTATGATAATGCTTTAGCTAAAGCTCATAATGCTAAAGGCGCTATTATTGTTAATAATGATGATACCTATCAAGTTATTGGGGCTATTGCAAGTTCTAAAACTTCTAAAGATAAAATTTCATTATTATTAAAAAATGAAAATTTAGATTATTATGAAAAAGAAATTAATTTAGATGCGGAAAGTAAAAAAACAATTGATGAATATGAATTATTAATTAATAAAACTGATGATTTAGAAGTTTTAAAAAAGTTAAATGAACAATTATTAGCAAATATTTCAGAAAGGGTGAATTAAATGAAAGATATGCCAAAAGATGAATTACCAAGAGAAAAAGCAATTAAATATGGTTTTAATTCTTTAAGTGATGCTGAACTTTTAGCTATCTTACTTCGAACTGGTACTAAAGATTTAAATGTTAAACAACTAGCACTTCAAATATTAAAAGAAATGAATAGTTTAAATGGCTTACAAAATAGTCGAATATCTAAACTTGCTAGTATTAAAGGAGTAGGTAAAGTAAAAGCGGTGACTATTCTAGCTGCTTTAGAACTTGGTAAAAGATTTAATAAAGAAAATAGCTATAAACCTCTTAAAATAAAAGAAACAAAAGATGTTTATAATGCCTATAAAGATGAATTAGAAAATGAAAGTCAAGAAAAATTAATGGCTGTTTTTCTAAATAATCAAAATATTGTTCTCGCAAGTAAGATTTTATTTGTAGGTATTTCTAATCAAAGTCTTGTCGAACCTAAAACCATTTTTAAAGAAGCAATGCTCTATAATGCCACTAGAATAATTATTTTACATAATCATCCAAGTGGTAGTGCTACTCCTAGTAAAGAAGATTATGTAATGACTGATACCGTTAAAAAAGCTGGAGATTTATTAAATATTAAATTAATAGATCATTTAATTATTGGTAAAGATTGTTATTTTAGTTTTTATGATTATTTAAAGGGTGGTGTTATTTTTGAATAAAAACAAAAAAATTATTTTAATTTTATTTATTTTTTTAGTAATTTATTTTATTAAAGAACCAGTAATTGCTTTATTATTTAAAAATGATTTTAATTTAAAAGATAAAGCTTGTAACTATCCTGAAGAATATTTAAAATTAAAAGATGAATATGATGCTTTATTAGAATATAAAACTACAATTAATGATACTTTAATAAGTAAAGTTATCTTTTATGATCCTTTAGAGTTTTTTGAAACAGTTACTATTATTAAAGGTAAAAGTGAAAATGTTGCGGTAGGAGATTTAGTAATTAATGAATTAGGATTAATAGGAATTGTTAGTAAAGTAAATACTCATACCTCTAAAGTAGCATTACTTCCCAATAAAGATACTCATATAGCGGTTCATATTGGTGATGTAGATGGACTTCTTACTAGTGAAAATGGTAATTTAGTTATTAAAAATATTACTAGAATGGATAATATTAATGTTGGAAGTAGTGTAACAACATCTAATTATAGTTTACTTCAAACTGGTTTATTAATTGGTAATGTAAAAGAAATTAAAACAAATGATGAAAATTTAAGTTATGAATTATTAATAGAACCAGCTGTTAATTTCAATAATTTAAATTATGTAACAATTAGAAAGAATGGTAATTATGAATAATTTAATTGCTTTTTTAGTTTTTAATTTTTTTAGCGAAGATGATACATATCCCTATATTCTTATATTAGCTCTTATTTTTGATTTTGGAATATATGATACATATTTTTTAAATACTATTTTCTTTACTATTTTATATTATTTAAATCGTAAAATTAAAACTAAACATCATTTTATTCTATATTTAATTAGAAATTTTCTTAATTTAACAATTGGCTTAATCTTTTATAGTTTAATAAATAATTTAATTTTACCATTAAATAATTTTCTTTTAGCATATTTATCAAACTTTATTTGGACTATTATCTTCTTTATTTTTCATCGTAAAACATTAGTTATAAATTAGAATGTTTTAGCATATCATTTGTTAGGTGAAAAAAATGGATGAATTAGCATTAATTGCCAAAAGGCATCAAGCAAGAAAATATAAAAGTAATAAAGATGATAAGAAAGTTAGTAAAATCTTTTCTAAAATTTTATTAAGTATAATATTTATTTTAATTAGTTGCATTTATATTCATTTAGATAAGAATAATTTAGCTAAATATCAAAAGTTTGTTTTTACTGATAATTTAACTTTTGCTAAAATTAATGATGCTTATCATAAGTTTTTTGGTTCTCTTTTTCCAAGCGTAGTTAATAATGATGAAAGCATTGTGGCAAATAATGAAGTATCATTAAATGAAATAACGGAATATCAAGATGGTTATAAAATTAAAAGTAGTTCACCTATAAGTGTTTTAGAAAGTGGGATTATTGTCTATTTAGATGAAAAAGAAGGTTATGGAAAAACTGCTATTATTCAAGGAATTAATGGTTATGATATTTGGTATGGTAATTTAACTGATGAAAGTGTTAAATTATATGATTATGTAGAAAAAGGAAGTATTTTAGGTAATTGTCTTGATGGTTTTTATTATAATGTTTTTTATAAAGATGGAAATAAAATAAGTTATGAAGAATATTTTAACAATTAATTATTTTACTTATTTTTATTTTTTTATGGCATTTTTATGTGGTTATTTTAAAAATACTTTAATTCTTTTTTTTATTGTTTTAATTCACGAATTTGGTCATATTCTAATTATTAAATTATTTAAATATAAAATTGTTAAAGTAACTATTTATTCTTTTGGGGGAATTACGAAAATTGATAAACCTATTAATTCTTCTATTAATCAAGAGCTTTTTATAGCTTTTGGAGGAATTTTAATGCAATTAATTAGTTTATTATTTATTAAAAATCATTTATTTTATTATTATAGTTTAAATATAATCCTTTTTAATTTATTACCAATTTATCCTTTAGATGGTTATCGAATAATAAATTTAATATTAGATAAGTTTTTAGCATTTGAAAAATCTTTAAAATATTCTAATATTATAAGTATTATTGTTTTAATGATCTTTTTACTTTTTAATATTTTTAGTTATCAAAAAAATTATTTAATATGTTCATTTTTAATTATAGAAATTCTTTTAATGTTTAAAAACCAAAAATACTTAATTCATAAATTTTATTTAGAAAGGTATTTATATAATTTTCCTTATCATAAAATTTCTAGTGAAGATAGTTTAAATATTCATTTACTAAAAAAAAATACTTTACATTTTTTTAAGTATCATAATCGTTATCTTCACGAAAAAGGAGTTTTAAAATCATTTTTTAAAAATTAGACTTTACTTTTAATTATTTATTAATTAAAATAATTTTTTAAGGAAGTGGAAAAATGTTACTTGATATTGAAAATGTTATGGCTGAATATGATGATTTAATGCATAAATTATTTGAAACATTAATTATGATTAATGATGAAGAAGCTTTACCAGCAATTAGTTATTATTTAAAAAAAATTAAACAAATTCCTAAAGATGGTAATCCAAATATTATTTCTTATAATTATCCTTTTACTGGTCTAATAAATCCTTTTGATAAAAATATTAAAGCGGTTGATGAATGTAAAAGATTAATTTATGATTTAAAAAATATTGGTTATCATAATGAAGATTTAAATGATATTGTTCTTAGATTATTGCAATGTGAAAAAAAAGCTTTAATTATTTTTTGTAAATATTATGTTCCACGTAATAGACAATGTGAATGGCTTTTATTTGCCGAGAATAAAATAAATCAAAGAAATCTTTTAAAAGCTATAGCTTATAATTTTTATTTAACTGCTAATATAGATAATTATGAGCTAATTTTATATATTATATTTAATACTAATTTAAATGATAAATATAAAGTACCAGTAGTTCAAGCTTTATTAGATTATCATTATGATAATAAAGAATTATCTAAAACAATTTTAAAAATTTTACAGATAAAAAGGTGATATGATGGAAGAAGTATTTAACAATGCGGTTATTAAAGTAAATAATAAATTATTAGTAATTAATAAATTATTAGTAAATATCTCTCAAATTGATAATAATTTACAAGAATTAGTTTCTGATTATTGTAATAATGTTGAAGATTTTAAGTATGAACCATATGATTTTAAATATCCATATTATGGAATGAAAGAAGAGATTATGTGTATTGTAAATGTTATTAATTATTTAATAGCTTTATCAAAAGCTTTTAAAGAAATAAATTATGTAAATAAAGATTTTGAACGAGCTTTAAAAGATTTAATTGATGAAGAAAGAAATTTTTTAATAACATATGGAATGATTTTTTTCGAACCATTTTCTTGGAATAATTGGCAAGAGTTTGCTACAAGTAAATTAAAAAATCGTCACGAATTAGCTAATGCTGTTTTATTATCAATAAGTCTTGTTCAAGCTGAAAATCCTGAAGATTTATTAGATAATTTTTATAATACTGAATTATTGAGTTACGATGTTAGAACCGATATTATGGATTTTATAGCATCTAATCATATAAGCCAAGATAGTATAAAATTATATTTTAATCAAAAAATTGTTAATAATTTAGCTTTAATGCTTTAGAGTGTTTGACAAACAAGATATTTTTTGATAGAATTTACTTGTTTTATTGAGCAAAAAGGCTTTTATAAAACCGCACGAAAAAGGTTTAAAACCAAATGGTACCTTCAAGGCGCGTCTTAAAAATTTATAAAGGAGGTAGGAAATGAAGGCTATTTTTGTAACGGGTGGTAAACAATATTATGTATCTGAAGGAGACGTTATTTACGTTGAAAAATTAGATGCTGAAGTTGGTAGTGAAGTTACTTTTGATGAAGTTTTATTTGTTGATGGTAAAGCTGGAAATCCAACTGTAAAAGGTGCAAAAGTTGTTTGCAGTGTAGAAAAACACGGAAAACAAAAGAAAATTGTTGTTTTTAAATATCATCCAAAGAAGAAATATCGTAAAAAACAAGGTCATAGACAACCTTATACTAAGTTAGTAGTTAAAAAGATTGTGAAATAATGATAACAGTTAAGATTAAAAAGAAAAATAATGAAATAAAACAAATTTTATTTATGGGACACGCTTTATTTGCTGATTATGGTAAGGATATAGTGTGTGCTGGAGCATCAAGTATTTTAATAACAACTGTAAATGCTATTTTAAAATATGATAAAGATGCTTTAAAATATACGATGAAAAAAGAGGTTTTATTAGAAATTTTAAAAGAGGATAAGATTGTTAATTTATTAATTACTAATATGATTGATTTATTACAAGAATTAAGTAAAGATTATCCTAAAAATATTATAATTAGAGAGGATGAAGATGATGAATAGTTTAATGAAATTAAATATCCAGTTATTCGCTCATAAAAAAGCCCAAACATCTACTCAAAATGGTCGAGATAGTGAAGGAAGAAGATTAGGTGCTAAAGCTAGTGATGGTCAAACTGTAAGTGCCGGAAGTATTTTATATCGTCAAAGAGGAACTAAAATTTATCCTGGAACTAATGTTGGAATGGGAAAAGATCATACATTATTTGCTAAAATAACGGGTATTGTTAGATATGAACGTTTAGGAAGAGATAAAAAGAAAGTAAGCGTTTATGAAGCTTAAGAAGATGTAAGAAGTCTTCTTTTTTTAATTTTATATACATTTTAAAGTAGGGTATACTATAGTGTAAAGAGATTGACATAAAGTAAAGAAAAAAGATTGACATCTTGGGGGAGGGGGTTATTTTGGCTCTTAAAATTAATTTCTTACCTGATAAATATAAATCTAAATTTAGTAAATAATCTTTTAAAAAATGTCTAAATATGTTAAGTTTAGATATTTTTTTTATGAATAATATTCAAAGAGCCTTTTTTTTGATAAAATAATTTAAGAATGGTGAAAATATGAAAAGTAAGAAAAAAATTAAAAGAAGGATTAAATGGA
>CANQZH010000061.1 GCA_947628245.1 uncultured Bacilli bacterium
ATAAATTTCTCTAGTTATCAACTTTCATATTTAAAAATTTATATTTTTTTTAATCTTTTTAGGTCTGAATAGTTACAGAAAACATAGTAATCACCTAAGAAGATTATAGCAAAAAATTAAACTTCATGTTATACTTATTTAAATAGAAGAATTGGGGTATCAAAAATGAATGGATCAATAAAACCAGATTATAGTAAAGCAAAATGTCGTCCTGATATGATTTTTCAAGGTAGTACTTATCGTATTTCCATTTTAACTGAGCGTTTAGTTCGCTTAGAATATAATAAAAATGGTGTCTTTTTTGATGCTTTAACTGAACAAGTTATTAACCGTTTATACCCTCCTGTTGAATTAAAAGTTACTCAAGATGATCGTAAATTAGAAATTGAAACCAAGTATTTTCGCTTAAAATATCTAAAAGAAAAACCTTTTGAAGGATATAATCTTGAAGTTGTTTTATTAAATGCTAATAAATCTTGGACTCCTAATAATAAAGAAGTAAGAAATTTTAAAACAAGTGGTAGAGGTTTTGTAAATGGCAATTTAGAATTTGTTAAAGGGCTATATTCAGGTGATGGTTTTGCTTCTTTAGATGATTCAGAAACGATGGCAATTACCCCAGATGGTTATCTAGAACCTGTTGAAAAACATTATGATACTTATCTTTTTATGTATCGTAGAGATTTTGGCTTTTGCTTAAGAGACTATTTTCTATTAACTGGTTATCCACCTTTATTACCAAGATATGCTTTTGGTATTTGGTGGAATAAAAGTGGTAAATATAGTGAAACTGATTTAGAAAATTTAATAAATAATTTTCATAAAAATCAAATACCTTTATCCGTTATAATGTTAGATGATAATTGGCATATTAAAGATGAAAATCATCCAGAACGGTTTAAAACTGGATATACCTTTAATTCAAAATTATTCCCTGATCCTAATCGCATATTAGCAACTTTAAAAAATAATAAAATATATTTAGGTTTACAAATTGACCCATCAGAAGGTATAATGCCTCACGAAGCAGCCTATGATATGATTGCTAGAAATATGCAATTAACTTTAAGAAATAATATTCCTTTTAATGTTTTTGAAAAAAATAGTTTAACCCATTATTTTGTTTATTTAATTAATCCTTTAAAACAAATAGGAGTTGATTTCTTTTGGTTAGATTATACTAAACCTACTAATCATTATGCTAAAAGAGCTTTAATAAATTATCAATTTAAATTTGAAAATATGCAAACTAATAAAAGACCTTTTTTGGTTTCGGATAATCCATTAATTGCTCCTCATCGTTATAGTGTATTATTAAGTGGTAATAATAAAGTTTCTTGGGATTCTTTTAGCAATATTCCTTTTTTCACAGCTCTAGGTGCTAGTAAAGGAATTTCTTGGTGGAGTCATAGCATTGGAGGTTATGAACAAGGTATTGAAGAAGCTGAATTATATATTCGTTACATTCAATTTGGTTGTTTTAGTCCTATTTTACGATTAGCCTCTAAAGAAGGAAAATATTATAAAAGAGAACCTTGGTTATGGGATGTTAAAACAAGAAGTATAGTTAAAACTTATACAAGATTAAGACAACAATTAATACCATATCTTTATTCAGAAAACTATAAATATCATCAAACCGGTTTACCTTTAATACAACCAATATTCTATCTTAATCCTGAAATATATGATGAACCTCGTTATAAAAATGAATATCATTTTGGTACTGAGCTTTTAGTAGCGCCTATTTTAAAACGTAAAGACTATATTATGAACCGAGCTATTGAATATTTATATTTGCCAGAAGGTACTTGGTATGAATTTACTACTGGTAAAAAATTCCCTGGTAATAAACGTTATGTAACATTCTATAAAGATCAAGATTATCCCGTATTTGCTAAATCAGGTTCAATTATTCCTTTACAAATAATTACTGATGATAATTTAAATGATACATCATTACCAAAAGCTTTAGAAATTCATATTTTCCCTGGAAAGAGTAATATTTATAAATTATATGAAGATGATGGTATAACTAATAATTATCAAAATGGTGATTATATAATAACTGGTATTGATTATAATTATTTACAAAATAACTATACGGTTATTATTAGACCATTAGAAGGTAAAAGTGGTATTATTCCTGATACAAGAGATTATAAAATTAGATTTAGAAATACTAGAAAAGCTGATGATGTTATTGTTTATTTAGATGGTAATGTTATTGATAAAAATTGTTATATAGATGATACTGATTTTATAGTAGAAGTTAAAAATATTAAAACAACTAGTCAATTAACAATTAATTGTAAAGGAAAAGATATTGAAATAGATGCTGTAAGATTAATTAATGAAGAAATAGATTCAATTATAAATGATTTACCTATTGAAACAACAATGAAAGAATTATTAGCAAGTATTTTATTTAGTGATAAAACTGTTAGTAAAAAAAGAATCGCTTTAAGAAGATTAAAGAAAAAAGGATTAGATGCTAGATTTATTAAAATGCTTATTAGAGTATTAGAATATAATCAATAAAAAATTAAAATTATTTTTTTGGTGACAAGCACTGTTTTGCCACCACTTTTTATATACAAAAGATACTATGTAATTTAAAAAAATGTTGGGAGGAAAATAATGATTAAAGTAATTGCTTTTGATTTAGTAGGAGTATTAGTAACAGAAAAAGATATATTATTATCTAGTGAGGAAGATAAGTTAGAGAGAATGTTTGGAGATAATTTAAATGATGCTGACTATTTAAAAGAAGCAAGAAAAATAATTAATAAAGATTCTATTATTATAAAAACTACTGAAAACTTAATAAATAAATTATATCAAGTTAGAGATAAAGATTTATTTAAAAAAATAAAAGAAAAATATCCAAATATTAGAATTATTATTGCTACTAATCATATTTCATTTGTAAGGAATTTTATTGGTGAGTCTTTTGGAATTGATTATTTAGATGATGTATTAATATCTGCTGAAATACATAAAATTAAACCTAATAAGGATTTTTATAAATTCATATTAAAAAAATATAATTTAATGCCAGAAGAATTATTATTTTTAGATGATAATATTAAAAATATCAATGGGGCTAATGTTTTAAATATTAAAACAATTAAAGTAGATAAAGATACTGATTTATATGTTGAAATTCAAAAAGCAATAGAAAATAATAAATAGATTTAGGTAAACTTATTAATGATTTTTTCTATGAATTTTTGCTAATCAAGTTATCAGTACAATATTTTATTAAAAATCGTGATATAATATAATCAGTTATAATATTAGTTGGAAATGGAGTAAATATGAAAAAGTGTTTAAAAGTTACTTTAATTGTTATAGGAGTTTTAGTAGGTATTATTGCAATTGATACTTTACAAGCTAAAATCTTTGATAATAGTCCTTTATTAAAAATTAGAGAAAGTAATATTGATAAAGGTTTATTAGTTAATCATTATCATTGTTATGATGAAGATGTAACGTTATTTAAAAATGTTAAATATGCTTGTAAAATTGAAGAAAAGCCTAATGAAAGCAAATATTCTAAAACAATAGATAATGTAACCATTGAATTAAATATGTTAGATTGGCATTTTGAAGAACAAACATTTGAAGACAGTAAATTTGCTTTAAAAATATATAAAGATTCTAAAGAAAATTATGCAACCTTAAATTTTTATAATAATCCTTTTGGAGTATGTGGAACTGGAAGAACTACCGAAGAAATTATTTTAAATAATGGTTCTATAGGAACAATTGGTTTTTATGGTGAGCCAATATGGAGTGATATATCTTTTTATGATTTAAATCCTAATATTGTTTTTATTAATAATGGTCTTTCTGAAAAAGAAACTGAAGAATTTTTAGAAATTGTCAAAACTCTTAATATCACAAAATAGAACTTTACTACTTGAAAATTCCTAATAATTTTCATATAATACATTAAAGCGATGAAAAAAGAGTAGTAATAAATAATTCTTTTTTAAGAGAGTTTGTGTTGGTGTGAGCAAATAAAAGAAATTTATGAACTTGCTTTTGGATGCTTATAGGAGATTCTCCTTTATCAAAATAAAGTAAATATTAGGATGGTACCGTCTATAAATAGACTCCTTTGGTATCATCTTTTATTATTTTAGGAGGTACTAATGGAAAATATTATTTATGATTTATTATTTTTTCTGATTGTTTTTCTAGTCGTCTTTGTTGTAAATTATTTTACTTCATTAAAGAAAATTAAAAAAAGAAAAAAGTTAGAATTAGTTGATTACTTAGTAATGAGATTTAAATTAAGTCCTAGAAAAATTAAAGCTCGTAAGATGGTCTTAACTATAAGTTTAATAAATGCTTTTATTATTTCTTTAGTTGCTACTTTTATTACGATGTTAGAAATTGGTTATATTTGGCAATTTATGATAGGATTTGTTTTAGTTTTTGCCCTCATATATTCTTTATATGAAATATATGGTCGCTTTTTAGTTAATAAAGGTTATCGAAAGGAAGATGTTAAATGAATATTTTAGAAATTGAAAAAAAATGGCAAAATTATTGGGATGAACACCACACTTTTGAAGTGAAAAATAATGATTCAAAACCTCCGTTTTATGTTTTAGTAGAATTTCCTTATCCATCAGGATCTGGACTTCACGTAGGACACGTTCGAAGCTATACTGCTCAAGATGCTATTGCTAGAATGAAAAGATTACAAGGATATAATGTGTTATATCCAATGGGTTGGGATGCTTTTGGTGCCCCAGCTGAAACTTATGCAATTAAAAATCATATCCATCCTAAACAAGCAGTTAAAGAAAATATTAAAACATTTAAAGGTCAAATGAAAAATTTAGGATTCTCTTTTGATTGGACAAGAGAATTTTCGACAACTGATCCAGAATATTATAAATGGACTCAATGGCAATTTTTACAATTTTATAAACATAATATGGCTTATAAAGCAACAGTTCCCGTAAATTGGTGTCCTAATTGTAAGACCGTTCTTTCTAATGAAGATGCTGCTGGTGGGGTATGTGAACGTTGTGGTACAACAGTTGTTCAAAAAGAAAAATCACAATGGATGCTTAAAATGGCTAGTTATGCTGAAGATTTACTTAAAGGCTTAGATGATACAAACTTTGCTAAAAAAGTTAAATTAGGTCAAATAAATTGGATTGGTAAATCAGTTGGAGTTGAAGTTGATATTGATATTGTTGGTGGTGGAAAATTTAGTATTTTCACAACTTGTATTGAAACTATATACGGGATTACCTTTTTCGTTATTGCCCCAGATGGTAAATTAATTCAAGAATTAATGCCTCGTGTTGAAAATAAAGAAGAAGTATTAAATTACATTGAAGAAACCAAAAAGAAATCGAATATGGATCGTACCGAATTAAATAAAGGAAAAACTGGTTGTGAAATAAAAGGTATTAAAGCAATTCATCCTATTACTAAAGAAGAAGTTCCTATCTTTTTAGGCGATTTTGTTTTAGGCGAATATGGAACTGGAGCGGTAATGGCTGTTCCAAGTCACGACCAAAGAGACTTTGAATATGCAGTTGCCCATAATTTAAAAATGAAACAAGTAATCGATGGCAAAGATACAACCAATGAAGCCTATGAAAAACAAGATTATTTAGGTATTGGGGCCAAACTTATCAACAGTGCTGAATTTACCGGTTTAACCGTTGAAGAAGCTAAAAAACAAATTACCGAAAAATTAGTTAATGAAGGAATTGCCCGAGTTGTTAACAATTATAAAATGCGTGATTGGATTTTTTCTCGTCAAAGATTTTGGGGTGAGCCTATTCCAATGATTTATTGTGAAGATTGTGGTTGGGTTCCAATGGATGAAAAAGACTTACCATTATTACTTCCTGATGTTGCCGAGTATGAACCAACTGATGATGGTGAAAGTCCTTTGGCAAAAATTACTGATTGGGTAAATACAACTTGTCCTAAATGTGGCAAACCTGCTAAAAGGGAAACTGATACAATGCCTAACTGGGCTGGTTCAAGTTGGTATTTTCTAAGATTTATGGATGCTCATAATCCCAATGAATTTGCTAGTATGGATAGTATGAAATATTGGAATCGCGTCGATTGGTATAATGGAGGAATGGAACATACCGCAAGACACCTACTTTATGCACGTTTTTGGGTTCAATTTTTATACAACATTGGTTTAGTACCTCATAAAGAAATGATTTGGACTAGAGTAAGTCACGGAATGGTTCTAGGTTCAAATAATGAAAAAATGAGTAAAAGTAAAGGTAATGTTATTAACCCTGATGATATTATAAGTGAATATGGTGCTGATACCTTAAGAGTTTATGAAGTATTTATGGGTGATTATCAAGCTGATGTTCCTTGGAGTACAGAATCCCTAAAGGGTTGTAAACGTTTTATTGATAAAGTTATTCGTTTAAAAGATAAAGTAGTTGATAAAGAGGGTTACACTAAGTCTTTAGAACCACTTATTCACAAAAGCATTAAAAAAGTAACAAATGATACTTTAAATTTAAGTTATAACACGGCAATTTCAACTTTAATGATTTTAGCTAATACTTATCAAGATGAAAAAGAAATAACTAAAGAAGATTATCACCTTTTATTAACGCTTTTAAATCCTTATGCTCCTCATATTACTGAAGAATTAAATGAACAAATAGGTTATTCGCCAATTTGTGAATCTACTTGGCCAACTTATGATGAAGAAAAAACCATTGATAACGAAGTTACTATTGGAGTTCAAATAAATGGTAAATTAAGAGGCGAAGTAAAAATAAATACTGATGAAAAAGAAGATAGTGTAAAACAAAAAGTTATCAACATTGAAAATATTCAAAAATATCTTGATGGTAAAGAAATCGTTAAATTTATTTATATTCCAAACAAAATTGTTAACATTATCATTAAATAAAAAAATCTTACCAAAGATTTTTTTTTCGACATTTTTTTCAACTTTCATTTGTTATGATATTTTAAAAGAAGGAATGAAAATGAAAGTTAAATGTTTTGATGAAAACCA
>CANQZH010000062.1 GCA_947628245.1 uncultured Bacilli bacterium
ATAAAATATTTATTTCAATTTTTTGTTTAACCCTTATATTAATAACATTCATTAAGATGGATACTATTACTGATTTTTTTGTTCCTTTTATTGAACAAGATACTAAAATAGAAATAAGTCCTTCTAATAATTATAAAAAAGATATTAATTATTTATTTATCCAAAATACTAATAATTTTGGACCTTTAAGTAAACAAGATATCAAAAATATTTTTTATACAATAGTTAATAATGGCTGGCAAACTTTTAGTTATTATTGTCCTAAAGAATATAGTGATTGTCTAAAAGATTCAGAATATATTAGTCAAAATAAAGATTTACTAACCCATATTAATAATTTTGTTCATCCATATAATGGTTTTAGTAATATAGAAACAATTATCAAAGAATCAGGACAAGTTACCGTAAATGTTACTTATTTTTATAATGAAGACCATATAAATGCGATTAATAAAAAAGTAGATGAACTATACAATGAACTTATTAATGATCAAATGACTGATCGAGAAAAAATCAAAACAATTCACGATTATATAATAAATAATACTAAATATGATATTACAAGAAATGAAAAAGGTGAAAGTATTTATCAATCTTATTTAGCTTATGGTTTATTATTTGAAGGATATGCAACCTGTAATGGATATACTGATACAATGGCTTTATTTTTAGATAAAATGAATATTCCAAACTTTAAAGTAGCAATGACTCCAGATGATCCATCTAAAGAAGGACACGTATGGAATGCTGTTTATTTAGATAATAATTGGTATCATTTAGATTTAACTTGGGATGACCCAGTAAGTGATGATGGTAAAGATTATTTACAAGATACTTACTTTTTAATAGATACAAAAAAGTTAAAAGAAATAGATAATAATGGCGAGAAAATAATTACAGATCATAACTTTAAAGAAAACATTTATTTAGAATTAAAAGAAAAAAACTAGAACTACTAGTTTTTTTTACACTTCCAAATAATAAAATTAATTATTTTTTAAAAATTCTAATGTTTTATGCATCTTTGCATCATATCTTAATAATTCTTTATTACCATAAGCTTCGATTAACTCTTCTTTAGTTATTCCATAATTATCGGCCATATGTTCAGCATTTTTTTCAACTTCTTCATCCGTTACTTCAATATTTTCTTTTTCAGCAACTTCTTCTAATAAGAAACGTTGTTTTATTCTTTGTAAAGCAGCAGGTTCCATCATTTTATGTAAATCTTCTTCATTCATTTTTCTTAATTCATAAAATTGTTCTAAAGTTATACCTTGCATTTTTAATTGGGCTTCAAATTGATTAATAATTCGATGAACTTCATCGTGAAGTATATCTTCATCTATATCTACTTTCATATTATTAATAGCTTTATCTAAAACATCATTTAGATATTTACCATCAATTTGATCTTGTTTTCTTTCAGTTAAAATTTTATTTAATTCTTCTCTTAATTCTTTTTCATTTGTAACTTTATCATAAGCTAAATCTTCAAAGAAATCTTCATCAATTTCAGGTAAAATTCTTTCTTTAATTTCTCTTAAAGTAATTTCAAATTTAGCTTCTTTATTAGCTAAATTTTCTATATAATCACTCGGAAATTTTAAATTAATTGTTTTAGTTTCACCAACTTTCATACCTAAAACACCATCTTCAAACCCTGGTATAAAAGTATTTGAACCAATTTCTAATGGGAAGTTTACTCCCCTTGCTCCTTCTAATTCTTTACCATCTACATAACCTTTAAAATCAATAACAGCAGTATCGCCCTTTTCAACAACCCCATCTTCTTTAACCTTTATTTCAGCAAATTCATTTCTTAAATGTTCAATTTCATGATCAATTTCTTCATCAGTTACTTTAACTTTTTCTTTTTTAATTTTTAAATCTTTATAAGCACCTAAAGTAATTTCAGGTTTACCAGTTAAAGTAATTTCAAAAGTAACACTATCCTTATCTACACTTGGAACATCAATCATTGGTTCAATAATAGGTGTAATTTTACTTTCTTTTAAAGCTTTTTGATAAGCACTTTTTAAAACTTCATCAATTGCATCATAAAATAATGATTCAATACCTACCTTTTCATAATAAACTTCTTTAGGAACAGATCCTTTTCTAAAACCATCAATATTAACTTCTTTTTGTTTTTTCTTAAAAGTTTTATCTAAGGCTTTTTGCCATTCTTCACCATCAATCTTAATTGTTAATTTTTCTTTATTTTTTGCCATATTAGCACGTCCTTTCTTGTTTAGTATTATACCTTAGAGTTTAACATTTTGTAAAGGCTAAAAACTAATATTTTCTTTTAAATTATCTTCTATATTTAATACTAAATAAGAAGTAGTAAGAATCATAGAGGCAAGTGAAAAAGCTGTTTCAAGGGTTTTTCTAACAACTAAATAAGCATCTAATATATCAGTATCAATTATTTTTTCAAAATCATCATTTTTAACATTATAAATTTTAGTATAATTACTCTTCTTTATTTCATCAATAATTTTATCATCATCTAAATTATTATTTTCTAAGATTTGTCTTATTGGACTTTCTAAAGTTTCTTTAATTAATTTATCATCAATTTCTTCACTTATTTTTAAAAGGGTAATTCCACTTCCATATAAAACTCCTTCACTACAAACATTTAATGAACAAAGAGCATCAAAAAATCTCATCATTTTCTCTTTTTTCTCCGTTTTAGTATAACCTCCAACATAAATAATTAACATCTTTTGTTTTAATTTATTAATTCTTTCCATAAGATTATCTAAATAATATTTTTCTTTAACTTCTTTACTTAATTTACTTAATTTTTTTAAATGATTATTTAAATCATTACTCTTATTACCTAATATAATAGTTTGTTCTAAACTACATATAACTTGTTTAGTAAAACCTAAATCTTTAATATCTAAATCATCTTGTTCTTTTTTAACTTTTACTTTAGTTAATATTTCTAAATCTTCATATATTTCTTTTTTCTTTTCTATATAATCAATACTATTAAGAAGTATTATTTTAAAATTATGTTCTAAATTAATTTCTAAAGTTACTTGTTTAATTTCTTCACTAAAAGAATCAGCAAGAATAATTAAATTACTTTCTTTTTCAATCATCATATTATATATATCACTTAATTTATTTATATCATCAACATAATAATCTAAAATTAATAAATAACAATTATCTAAAACAACTTCTTTTTGATTCATTAAAAATAAATTAGAAATTATTCCTACATCAAAATAATAACCATTTATTTTTTCAACATAAGTTTTATAATTATTACTTTCTTTTATTTTAATAGCTTTAACTTTACTAAAAGAAGATGCTAGTAATTTACCTATTTCTTCATCAGCCGAACTAGTCCTAGCAATTTTCTCTAAAGTACTCTTATTAGTTTTAATTTTTTCTTTATCTAATAAATCTAATATTTCTTTTAAATAATAATCTAATTTTCTTTTTAACATAATTGGTTTTTCCCCATTTTGAATTTCTTTAATTCCCTTTAATATTAAAGATTTTAATAATACTAAAGTAGTAGTTGTTCCATCTCCTACTTCTTCATCAGTTTTTAAACTTGCTTCTTTTAATATTTCAATAATAGCATTTATTATTTCATCTTCACTATTAATATTTTTAGCAATTGTTACTCCATCATTAGTAATAAAAGGCATATTAGTAGAATTACTAATTAAAACATTATCTCCTTTAGGACCTAAAGTTTTAATAACAGGATTACATAAAGTATTAACGGCTAATAACAAATTTTCATAATAATTTTCTTTACTAATAACTTTTTTCAATTTCATCACTCATTTCTATCATATAAGGCCAATATTTCTTAGGCATCATATTCATTCTACATCTTTCATTTTTTCTTTCTTTAATGGCAATTGTCTTATAAAAAGTTTGCCATAAATTAGCAAATTCTAATTCATCACTACTAAATTTAAAATCATTTTTCTCTAAATCTTTAACTGTTATTATAATGTACTTATTCTTAGTATAAATACAAAGTAAATCTCTTTTAAGATCATAAATCATCCACGATTCATTAGCTAATCTATTCTTAAAATGATTAGCTAAATAACCTAATACATTATTAGTTGGAGAAATATAGGCTAAATAAAAATTAGTTTCTAATTTTCTAAAACGCACAAAACCCTTTAATTTATGAGCTTCTCTTCTAACATAATTACTAACATTTAAAGCTTCATTAACACATTTTAATTTTCTTAAATAAATTATTTTAGAACCATATTTTAATCCATTTAAAATAAAATAATACATAATTAATTCTTTATTTTGTTTATCAGATAAATAGACATCATAAACTATTTTAAAAAACTCTTTGGAAATATTTTGTAACTTTTTTAAAAAAATAGAATTTCTACTTAAAGTCTTCTTTTTAATATTACTAAATAAATCATTTTCTAAACATTCTTCACTAACTATTTTAATTGGTCTTATTTTTTCTTTTATTAGAATTTCAATAGTATTTAATAAATTATTAAAACTACCATCATATAAATAAACATCAAAATTATTCATTAAATAAACAAAGCTGAACTTTCTTATCTATATTATCTTCTAATAAAAGATGATTTTGAATAAAATTATAATTAAAATATTCATTACTAATAAAATATTTACCATTACATAAAATAAAATATTTAGCTCTTTTTAACACAACTCCTAATTTTTTTAAATCATTATACTCTAAAGTATAAAATTTTCGATTAGAAACAATTTTTTTAGCACTTGTAGGTCCTATTCCGGGAATTTTTAATAAATCATTATAACTAACTTTATTAATTTCCATTGGAAATTTATCTAAATTTCTTAAAGCCCAATTAGCTTTAGGATCTAATAAAATATTAAAATTAGGATTATTACTATCTAATAAATCTTCAATTTTATAATGATAATATCTAATTAACCAATCAGCTTGATATAAACGATGTTCTCTTTTTAAAGGAGGCATTTTTAATGAAGGTAAAAAACGATCTTTATTAACAGGAATATAAGCTGAATAAAAAACTCTTTTTAATTGATAACGATTATATAAATTAGTACTCATCTGCATAATATTTAAATCACTTTCATTAGTAGCCCCAATAATCATTTGACTACTTTGCCCAGCACTTACAAAATTCTTACTTTTATTTTCTTTAATAGTTTGCATAATCTTCGTAACTTTATCTTGAGTTTTATCAGGTGCTAGTAACTTTAAGGAATTATTAGTAGGTAATTCAATATTAGCACTCATTCGATCAACTAAACTTCCTAATTTTTTTAATAAATAATTACTAGCACCAGGTATAGCTTTCACGTGAATATAACCATTAAAATGATATTTACATCTTAAAAGCGTAATTGTTTCAATTAATTTATTCATCGTATAATCAGGACTCTTAATAATACCTGAACTTAAAAATAAACCTTCAATATAATTTCTTTTATAAAAATTAATCGTAATTTGACATATTTCTTCAGGTGTAAATAAAGCTCTTTTAACTTCATTACTTTTCCGATTAATACAATACTTACAATCAAAAATACAACAATTAGTCATTAAGATTTTTAAAAGAGATATACACCTTCCATCACTAGAAAAAGAATGACAAATACCACTAAAAGAAGCATTACCTAAACCATTATTATTTTCTCTTTTACTACCCGATGAAGAACAAGAAGCATCATATTTAGCTGAATCAGCAAGTATTTTTAATTTTTCTTCAATACTCATATTACCACCAACAGTAATATAACACAAATGTTTGCTATTGTCACGAACAAATGATTGCTAATATTTGGAAATTCATATTCATCAAGATAATTACTTTATACCACAAACGCAAATATTTAAAATGTTTATCCATCAAAAAAGAAAGAACACCATTAATTTAATGTTCTTTCAATAACAAATTCATTATTTTTAACTTCTACATTAAATGTTGTATTAAGTTTTAAATCTTCTTTAATTAATTCATGAGCAATTAAATTTTCAATATGATTAGTTACATATCTTTTAATTGGTCTAGCTCCAAAATTAGGATCATAAGCTTCTTCAATTACTTTTTCTCTTGCTTGTTGACTTAAATTAATCTTTAAATGATAATTTTTTAAACGCATTTGAATTTCATTTATTATTTTATCTAAAATATCTGAAACAACTTCTTTAGGTAAAGAATTAAAAATAATTATTTCATCAATTCGATTAATAAATTCAGGTCTAAATGAATCTTTTAAACAATTCATTACTAATTCTTTAGCATTATCCTCTTTATCAAGAATATATTCACTACCTAAATTACTAGTCATTATAATAATAGTATTTTTAAAATCAACAGTTCTTCCTTGACTATCAGTTAATCTACCATCATCTAATATTTGTAATAAAATATTAAATACATCTTTATGAGCTTTTTCAATTTCATCAAATAAGATAATACTATAAGGATTACGTCTTACAGCTTCAGTTAAAATGCCACCCTCATCATAACCAACATATCCTGGAGGCGCCCCAATTAAACGAGAAACATTAAAAGCTTCCATATATTCAGAACAATCAATTCTAATCATATGACGTTCATCATCAAATAATTCATAAGCAAGTGATTTAGCAACTTCGGTTTTACCAACCCCAGTAGGTCCTAAAAAGATAAATGAACCAATTGGTTTATTAGGATCTTTAATACCACTTCTTGCTCGAATAATAGCTTCAGAAACTAAATGTAAAGCTTCATCTTGTCCCATTACTCGTTTCTTTAAATTATCATATAAACCAAGTAATTTTTCTTTTTCCCCACTAACTAATTTAGCAACCGGAATATTAGTCCAACGCGAAATAATATTAGCAATTTTCTCATCATCAACAACATCAGATAACATTCCGTCTTTAATTTCTTCTTGTAAAGTTTTTAACTCTACTTCTAAATTAGGAATAACTCCATTTTGTAAACGGGCAACCTGTTCTAAATCATAATTACTTTTAGCTTGTTCTAAAGTAAAACGAGCCCTTTCTAA
>CANQZH010000063.1 GCA_947628245.1 uncultured Bacilli bacterium
TCATATTATTCTTCCTTTACTATATATAAAGTATAGCATATAACCCCCCCCCTATGTCAATAGATTTTTTACAATTTGTTAATTTTTTTTGCACTTTATTATAGTATTATCTTTTTTACAATTTTTAATGCCACGACTTATCTTGTCATATAAAATATATCATTAATTATTTAAAAAGTAAACTTTTAATCAAAAAAAATAGTTGCAATATATACAACTATTCGGCAGATATAATAATCTTAACTTTACTTGTAACTAAATAATTAACTTTTGGATCAGGTGAATCAATATGAACATCAACTTCATAAGAACCAGCTTTATAATCCGCTAAATCAATATAAGCTTCAACATTCTCAGCTGTCAACGGATCAATAACTGAACTTACACCCTTAATTTGAACAGGAACACTATCTTGTCCTTCCAAATTAACCTTTAATCCTTTAGCTAAATTTCGATAAGTTATATGATTAACATCAACAGTCTTTTGTTTTTCATCACCAAATGATATAACAATTCTTGCATCAGTTTCACTAATAGAACGTACTCCATTAGGTTTAGCTATATTCATCTTATAAGTTTCAGCTCCATTTTCTCCTTTATTATTTATATCAATAGAAATTGGAACACTACTAATATTTTCAATAACTTCTTTATCACCATAAATATCAACTGTATAATTAGCTTTACCATTAATAGTAATTGAAGAAATAGCTTTACCAGCAATTAAATTACCAGTAGTAGATACTGTAATAGGAACAGTAGCTTTATAAGTACTAAATGTTATATTAGCTCCAACAGTAGCTGGTACAATCTCCACATTATCTAAAGCTTGACCATTTTCATCATACGCTACTAAAGGCAAATTATCAATTTCATAAGATATAGCATCAGTAAATTTAGGATTAGCTAAATCAACAATTGCTTTAATTGTTGCAATTTTCTTTAAAGCATCTTCACTACCCTTAACTACAACCTCTGATTTATCTAAAACTACATTTTCAACTGAAAACTTTTCATTTAATTTATCTTCATTTAATAAATCATAAGATATTGACCTTGTTTCACTAACCTTTTTCTTAATTACAACACTTACATAACCAGGATCAAGTTTATAACTAATATTATCAACTGTTTGATTATAAGTTAAAGCAACTTTTCTAGGTGTATCACTAGGTTCATAATCAGTTAAATCAAGTACAACTTCGTGTTCTCCTAATTGCTTAGCTAAATATAAAGCACTTTTTCTTCCTGTTAAAATAATATCAACAGTATCAACAGCCCCTTCTACAACATAAGCTTCTTTATTATATAATAAAGTAACAGGTTCATTAGCTAAAATCTCAGCCTCAGTTTCTACTAAAGTAATAACTTGACTATCTACTAAAAAGAAAGTAATAACCGCCATAATTAATGATAAATAAAGTAATACCTGTGAATGATTTAAAAACTTCTCAACGTGAATAGGATTATTTCTTAACTTATCCATTAAGTAATAAATTGCTCGACTAAAAGGTGTAATTAAATGTTTATCAATAAACTTATATATTCCTTTAAACAATTTCATTAAACTAGTTAGGATTCTACGCATTTATATCATCCTCACTTTCTACATCAGAATCATAAAATATTTCAGTTTTAGGTTTTAACTCTTCCATTAATATTTTTCTAAATTCATCAAGTGTTAAATTATATTTTAACTCTCCATCATAAGCAATAGATATTCTACCAGTCTCCTCAGATACTACCAACGCTAAAGCATCAGATTCTTCAGCTACTCCTAAAGCAGCCCGATGTCTTGTTCCTAACTTTTTACTAACATTAGGATTCATACTAGTTTTAAAAACTGCTCCAGCACAAGTAATACGATTACCTTGAATAATAACTCCTCCATCGTGTAAAGGACTATTAGGATAGAATAAATTACCTAATAACTCACTAGAAATATCAGCATATAATTTAGTAGCTCGATCAATATATTCTTGTAAAGAAATATCTCTTTCAATAACGGTTAAAGCTCCAATCTTATTTTTCTTTAAAAATTCAATAGCCTTCATAATTTCATTAACCATTTTTTCTCTTTCACTAACGGTTAAAGTTTTATGACGACCAAGTAACTGAGTTCTTCCAATACTTTCCAACATTCCTCTAATTTCTGGTTGAAAAATAACAATAATTGCTAAAGGTCCCCATTCTACAACATATTGTAAAATAAGTCCTACCGTATATAAATTTAAAGCATTACTAATAATCTCAATTAAAATTACTAAAATAACACCCTTTAATATTAAAACCATCTTAGCATTATTCTTAATATTTTTTAAAACAAAATAAAATAATAACCATACTACACATATATCTAAAATCTTCGTAACTAAAGACCATAAACTCGCTAATGACATATAACAACCTCTTTCTTATCGTTTGATTAATTAATTATATCAAATATTTTAATTATTTTCTATATATTATATGACATTTACTTTAACAAGTTTTAATTTTTTAAAGTACCTATTGATACAACATATACACCATCTTCCCTTTTATAGGAATAATTTGATCCAGTAATAACTGCTAAAAAAACTGGTTCACCACATTTTTTAATGTCAACTCGTTCTTTAAATTTTAAAAGATTATTGGCTGCTTCATCAATATAACCAACCCCTAATTTTATTTCAATTGCTCCCCATTTTCCACTACTAGTTCTAAATATAGCATCAACTTCATTATCTTTTTCATCACGATAAAAAGTTATATTTCCTCCATAACTTTGCGTATATATTTTTAAATCTCTCATACAAAGGGTTTCAAATAAAAAACCAAAAGTATTTAAATCTTGAATTAAATCATTAGGTTTCATTTCTAATATAGCCGTTGCAATAGATGGATCAACAAAATATTTTTTAGGTTTTGTTCGAAGTGCATATTTACTTCTAAAATTTAAATTAGTAACATTAACATCTTCAATAATATATAATTGTTCTAAAGTATTTAAATAATCAATTAAAGTAGGTCTAGATATATCATCATCAAAATTATTCTTAACATCTTCTTTAATTGTTGAAATAGTAACCGGTGATGAAGTATTTCTAGCAAGACTTCTTAAAACATTTAACATTTTTTGAGAATTTTTTTTAACTTTTTCACGAACTAAAGACTTAACATATTCTTTAGCAAATCGATATTTAGCTTCACTTTTAATCCCAATTGAAGCTGGCCATCCACCTCTAACAATAATATTTGCTAAATCTTCTATTGATAACTTAGATACCCCTGAAATATCTTTTCCTTCTAAAATATCTAAAAAAGAAACTTCTCCAGTAGATTCACCAGATTCATACAAACTCATTGGTCTCATTAATACCCTTGAAATTCTTCCTGTTCCTGTATGCATTATTTTATCTTCGCTTGGTCTTGCTGAACCTGTAAGAATATATTGTCCTTTTTTTTGAGAATGATCCACATCAGTTCTAATAGAATCCCATACAACAGGATACATTTGCCATTCATCAAACATTCTAGGTTTATCACCTTTCAAAAACAATGATGGTTGAGTATTTTTAATTTCTTCATATTCTTTGATCTTATCAGGATTTTGAAATTCAATAACACTTTTTGAATGTTTTAAACCAGTAGTAGATTTTCCACACCATTTACAACCTTCAATTAAAACAGCTCCCATAATCTCCATAAGCTCATCAATTTCTTTATCAACAACTCTTGGTAAATACATAAACATCCTCCTTTTTTATAAAATAAATTATAATACAATTTTACAAAAAAAGCAATTTTCATTTTACATTTTGAGCAAATTTTATTTTACAAAAAAAGCAAAAAATTAACTATATCTTTGCTCTCTTTCTAAATCTCTTTTCTTAATAGAATCTCTTTTATCATAAAGTTTTTTTCCCTTACATACTCCAATTAATAATTTAAAATGATTATTCTTAAAATAAGCTTTTAAAGGAATAATACTAATTCCATCCATTTCTTTCATTTCTTTTATTTTTTTAATTTCTTTTTTATGTAACAATAATTTTCTACTTCTTCTCTCATCATGATTAAAATTATTAGCCTCTTCATATTTAGCAATATAAATATTTAAAGCATAAGCTTCATTATCTCTAATAATAACATAACTATCCTTTAAATCAATAGAACCATTTCTTACACTTTTAATTTCACTACCAACTAAAGAAATCCCAACTTCTATTTCTTTTAGAATAGTATAATCATAATAAGCTTTTTTATTTCTTACTTCCATTTTTATCACTTTCTTCCACTAACTCAAAATCAATCATTGCTGTAGCTTTTGAACTATTAACACATTTAACTAAAACTTTATCACCAATTCTATAAGTCTTTTTAGTACTTTTCCCAACTAAAGATAACATTTCAGGAACATAATTATAATAATCTCCTTTAATAGTACTAATATGTACTAAACCTTCAATTAAATTAGGAAGTTCTACAAAAAATCCAAAATTAGTAACTCCACTTATAATTCCTTCAAATTCTTCCCCAATATGACTTTCCATATATTCAGCCATTTTCATATCCATAACATCTCTTTCAGCATTCTGGGCATTTACTTCTTTTTCACTAGAATGTTGGGCAATCGTTACTAAATTAGTTTCTAAATAATTAATAGTACTTATGGAAAAATCTTTTAAAATTAAATATTTTCTTAATAAACGATGAACAGTTAAATCTGGAAATCTTCTAATTGGACTAGTAAAATGTGTATAATTTTTACTCGCTAAACCAAAATGTCCAATATTTTCCTTTTGATAAACAGCCTTTTTCATACTCCGTAATAACAAAGAAGACAAAATCTCAAATTCTGGTTTATCTTTTAATTCTAATAAAACTTTTTGCATTGTCTTAGGACTCATATCAACAATTCTTGTTTTTAAATGATACCCTAATAATTTAACCATATTAACAAAATCATCAATTTTTTCACTATTAGGTTCCCCGTGAACTCGGTATATAAAAGGTAAATCCATATTACTTATATGAGTTGCAACAGTCTCATTAGCTACAATCATAAAATTTTCAATTAACTTTTCCCCATCTTCTCTTACTACTTTTACTATATCAATAGGTAATCCCTTATCATCATTAACAACCATTGCTTCATCTAACTCAAAATCAATATATCCCCGATTAATCATTTCTTTTCTTAAAATATGCGCAAGTTCATTCATCTTTTTTAAAGTTGTAACAAAAGGAGCATATTCTTCATCATATTTATCTCTCATTAAAATATCATTTACTTTACTATAAGTCATTTTCTTTCTACTTTTAATATAACTTGGAAAAATATCATAACTTACAACTTTACCTAAATTATTAATCTTCATCACACAAGACATTGTAAGTCTAACTTCCCCTTCATTTAAAGAACAAATCCCATTAGATAATTGATGAGGAATCATTGGAATAACCGTATCTGCTAAATAATTAGATGTCGCCCTTTCATAAGCAGCATCCCCTAAAGCCGTATTTTCTTTAACATAATAAGATACATCCGCAATATGAACCCCTAATTCATATAAACCATCAACCATCTTTAAACTAATCGCATCATCAATATCTTTAGTATGATCTCCATCAATCGTAAAAATTAATTCATTAGTTAAATCAGTTCTTCCATCTAAATCTTTTTCACTAACACTAGTAGGAATACTCTTTAATTCAAGAATAACTTCATCACTAAATTCATTTTCAATATTATACTTATACGCTATAGATAAAATATCAATACCAGGATCATCTTTATGCCCAATAACTTTCTTAACTTTACCTAAAAATTTATTCTTACCAAGTTCCTTAACTAATTCAATAACAACCTTAGATCCAACAACACAAGGCTTTAAAGATTCCTCATCAATAACTAAATTAATTTTAATCTTATCATCATCTAATCTAACACCTAAACCATTACTACTATCTACAACCTCTCCTACTAGATTTTTATATTCTCTTTTTAAAACCTTTAAAATTCTTCCTTCTCTTTTAACCCCTCTTCTAACAATCTCCGCTAAAACAATATCATCGTGTATAGCCCCATTACTATCATTATCACTAATATATAAATCATCTTCTTTATCTAAAATAACAAAACCAAAACCCTTTTTATTAGCCGAATATTTACCAATCTTTAAATTAGGACAATTCTTTAATAAAATATATTTATCTTTCTTAGTTTTAAAAACAATATATTCATTTACTAATTGTTCTAAACAATCTTCTAAATCTTTTAATTCACTAACACTTTTAAGCCCTAATAAATCATTTATTTCAATTAAATTTTTAGCCTCGTGAACATTATCTAATATTTTTATTATCTCATCTTTCATTGTCAACACCTCTTTATTATTATACATTATTTAAAATTAAAAAAACATCTTAAATTAAGACGTTTAAATTAAGAACAACGCTAAAGAAATAACCATAAATAATATTCCTAATAACATTGTTAATCTAGATATAAATAATTCTAATCCTCTTTCTTTAACATTGCCAAATAATCTTTCATTATTTCCAGATATAATTTGACCAGCATCACTAGCTTTATTACTTTGTAATAAAACAATAGCAATTAAGAAAATAGATACAATAAGTAAAATAGTTTCTAGCATAATACGCCTCCAATACAAGCAATAATTTACCATAAATAAAAGAAAATAGCAATAATTAAACAATTAAAGTAAAAAAACTTGCATACTGCAATTTTTTTATTTTAAATTTTCAACTTCATTTTTAGATAATCCAGTTAAATCGATAATGTCTTCTATGGAGTCACCACGATTTAACATTTTTTTAGCTATTTCAATAATGCCTTCTTTACGTGCCAAATTTAATTCTGTATTCTTTTGAAATTTTAAATCATCTTCGTAGCTTAAAAAACTGACAAAATTTTTATCTTGATTTAATTTTTTGATTTTACTTTTTAATTTTTTCACAAAAGCATCATCCTCTTT
>CANQZH010000064.1 GCA_947628245.1 uncultured Bacilli bacterium
AGAATGTTTTAATTAAACTTTAAACACTTTCGACAAAATTAGTAATTATTAGTTATTTCATTTATTTTATTTTTAGCGTTATTAACACTTTCTTCATCAGGAATCATTACATAACCATAGCTTTTTGGAAAAGTATATGTTAATTCATCAGAATCAGTTCCGATTAAAACTTGTTTTTCAATAGTCCAACTAGGCATATCTTTAAGTTGCATTTGAATTAAAGATGTAATATCATTTAAACTTAAATCAGTAGCAAATTCTTGATCGATTGAACCAATTAAGGAAGGATAATTAGTTAATAATTTAGAAGTTGTTAATTTATTAATCATTGCTTCAATTACTTGTTGTTGATGTTTAGCCCGGCCAATATCCCCTTCTCTTAAGTCATAACGTTCTCTAGAATATGCTAAGGCTTGCTTTCCATCTAAATGATTTAAACCTTCATTAAATTCATAATAAACGAATGATCCATCTTCTTCTTGATAATTCGCGTGAAAAGAAAAAGGAACGTCAATATCAATACCATCTAAAGCATCAATAATTTTAACTAAAGAAGTAAAATTGATTTTTAAATAATAATTAATATCTTCTTCTAATAAATCTTCAATAGTTTTAATACTCATATCAATACCTTTTAAACCTGAATGAGTTAATTTATCTTTTAATCCAGTAGTATTATGTAATTGAACATAATAATCTCTTGGAATAGAAGTTAATAATATTTGATGAGTTTTTGGATTAATAGATGCCACAATATTAACATCACTTCTTGATACTTTATTAATTGCACCATAAGTATCTATTCCAGTTATATAAATATTAAAAGGTTCTTTAGTTACTTTAGCTTTCTTTTCATTATCATTTTTAACAATATCAATAGTATAAGTTTTTAAAACTTTAATTTCATTTTTAAATTCTTCTTTCATTTCTTGATAGATTTTTAATTCTTCATCTTCCATTAAAATAGCATCAACTTCATTATCTAATAAAGCATCAACTAATAAAGCTGAATTATCTAATTCTTTCTTTGAATATTTAATTTCTTTATTTAAAATATTTTCAACTTTATTAGTACTCTCATCATTTACTAAAGCTAAAGATTTATTACCTAAATCTTTAACTTCATTATAATTTTCTTTTTTTAAAGTAATGATATTAATATTTTTAGTTTCAAGATTTAAAAAACTTAAATGATGTAAAAAATTTAAAGTAATAGATTGATAATTAAGACCACTACTTAAAATAAAAATTAAAATAATACTTAAAATTGTTCCTAATTTCCGATATTTTTGATGACCTAAACAATAATAGATACCTAAATTAAAAGATGCTAATAAAAGAAAAACAAGCATTAAATATAAAAAAGGTAATATATTTAATCTAATAAACATTATAAAAAAACTAATAGTTAAAATTAATACTAAAAAAAACAAACTTTTATAGATAACCTTCTTTTTAAGTCTTAATCTTTTTTTAGTCTTCATATCTAGTTCACCTATAATTTATTATAAAGAAAAAAGAAGAAAATATCATCTTCTTTTTAAATCTAAGTGTCAAGTATTAATAATTTTTTTACCCGCGGTTATACTTCTTAAATTTTTATTAAAAAAGTCCCAAATATTTGCTTTTTCAACATCTTCTAAAACGGTAACATCAACTTCATCTATAACACTTCCATTATCAATTACTTTAGCTTTACCAATAACTTCTCCTTTTTTAATTGGTGCTTTTATTTTATCAATATTAATTTCAAATGAATAACTAGGCTTTTCTTCTTTTTTCTTTAACAATTTAACATAATCATCTTTTAAAGATACTTGAACTGAATCTTTTTTCCCAAATTCTACTCGTTTAGTTCCTAAAGCATTATTTTTAGAAAATGCTTGATATAATTCATAAGTATTAAAACCATAATTTAACATATTAGATGTATCAGTACTTCGCTCGTCACTAGATGGTTCTCCCATTACAACAGTTATTAATCTTAAATTATTTTTTTGGGCTGTTGAAGTTAAACAATATCCAGCATCTTCGGTAAAACCAGTTTTTAAACCATCAACTCCTTCATAAAAACGAACTAATTTATTTGTATTTACTAACCAAATACTTGAACCATCATTCTTTTTTAAATAATCTTCATAAATACTAGTAAATTCTAATATTTTCTCGTGCTTTAAAAGTTCTTTTGCAATTAAAGCCATATCTTTAGCTGATGATACGTGTCCTTCGGCATCTAATCCGTGGGGATTAACAAATTTAGTATTTTTAAGACCTAATTCTTTAGCTTTATTATTCATCATTTCGACAAATTCAGGAACACTTCCCCCAATTTTTTCAGCCATAGCAACAACAGCATCATTTCCACTAGCGACCGCGATTCCTTTTAAAAGTTCTTTAACTGGATAACTTTCTCCTTCTTGTAAAAATAATTGACTACCACCCATACTAGAAGCATTTTTACTAATAGTAACCGTTTCATCAAAACTTAACTTATTATTATCAATAGCTTCCATAATTAATAACATACTCATAATTTTAGTCATACTAGCTGGAGGATAAGCTTTATCAGCATCTTTTTCATATAAAATTGTTCCCGTCTTGGCATCCATTAAAATGGCACTTTTACTAGAAGGCGCTAAATCAACATCAGCCTTACAAATATCTATAAAGCCAAAAACTAGAACACATATCCAAATTATTTTTTTCACATTTACACCCCTATAAAAAATTATGATATAAATTTATTTTTATTCTTTTAGTAAAATTCTTGTCAAAACTTAAAAATAATTTAAAATTATTTGTTATTTTGTATGATATAATTAATATAATTAATAAAGTAAAAGAGGTTTAAAAAAATGAAATTAAAAAAAAGAAATTGTTTTATTTTAGTTATTATAATTATTGTTTTAGTTATAGGAGGATTAAGTCTCTTTAAAAGAAAGGAGATTGTAAAAATAGAAGAAGATGCTCCAACTTTAAAAGCCTTTAAAGAAAGTTCTTATTATCAAGAAAAATATCAAGAAGCTTATAAGGAAATTACTTTTAGAGATAATCCTAAATTTTTAGAAATAACTAATCAACTTCTTGATAAAAATTATCAAGCTCAAGAAATTAATCAAATATTTACTTATTTAAGTGATCGTAATATTGAAAATTTATTAACTATTGATTATGTATCTTTAGAAAATTATTATGAGATTAAAAATTTAGATGTTTTAAAAATTAAAGAATATGAAGAATATCAAAAAGAACATAATGTTTCATTAGCTGATGCTGTTACAAGAGTAAATATTCATTTAAATGAAGAATTTTATACTAATATAGAAGAAGTTGATAATCCAGATTCATTAACTGTTTTAGTAAATAAATTTCATTCTCTACCAAGTGATTATGAACCAACTGATTTAGTAAATGTTGGACAGTATTCATATCAAATGCGAGAAGAAGCTGCTTTAGAATTAGAAAAATTAATGGCTTATGGTAGTACTCAAAATGTTTATTTAATTCCTTTTAGTACTTATCGTAGTTATGATTATCAAGAAGGTTTATATGACAAATATTTAACAATTGATCCTTTAGATGTAGTTGATACTTATTCAGCTAGAGCTGGACATTCAGAACATCAAACAGGTCTTGCAGTTGATTTAAGAAGTAGTGTGTTAAATGATAATGTTACTGATGAAGATTATGAATGGTTACTTAATAATTCTTATTTATATGGTTTTATTGTAAGATATCCTAAAGGAAAAAGTGATATAACTGGTTATATGGAAGAACCTTGGCATTTAAGATATATTGGAGTTGAACACGCGACAAAAGTACACGAATTAGATATAACTTATGATGAATACTATGATTTATATTTAGAAAAACATTAAAAAAAACTTGCAATTAAATAATTGCAAATTTTTTTTAACATTTTGTTCCTCTTAAAATATGAGATACAGCACTTCCAAAGTAACGACCTAAATCAACAATATAATTTAAAGCATCAATAATAAAAGCTCCAAATGTTGATGAAAAAGCCCCACCATTAATCTTAACTAATTCTTCATCTTTAAGCATCTTCATCACCTCCTTTCTTTATTTTTTCTTTAACGGCATTTAAAAGGTCTTGCTAAACCATCAAAGAAACCAACGACAAAAGATACAGCAGCAGCAATGGCAGCAGCATATACTCCCCAAGATAAAGCTCCACCACTAATGTTAGCTAATTCCTCATCTTTAAGCATCTTCATCACCTCCTTTCAAAGATTTTAAAAATAAGGAAATAATAGTATCTTCACTAACTGTAATAGTTGATTTAACTACTTGATTATTTTTTAATTCTTGATTAGAAACATAAATAACTAACTCATTAACTAAAACATTATTTAAAACATAAGGTTCATTTAAAACAACTTTATTTATTTTTTCCGTTTTTTTAAAAGTAATTTCTTTAAAATCATCAAGATATTTTTCGATACTAGATGTTACTATAACCGTATAAGTACATTCTTTTTTATTACATTTAGCAACTCCTTCTAGATTAATAACTCTAGGAATTTTAAAATAAAATAAACTAATAAAAATAATAATTACTATTAAACCTAAAAGAAAACTTTTAATGTATAATAAACGATCTTTTATTTTTAAAAGCATTCTAATATTTTCCAATATCAATCACCTCATCAAAATATTCTTTATTAGGACGATGCGTTATATAAATAACGGTTTTCTTTTTTAAAAAAGGAATTAATTTAGTAAGAATAGATGTTTCTAATTCATTATTAACTTCACTTAAAGCTTCATCAAATAAATAGATTGGAGTATCATTTAATAAAGCACGAGCTAGTAAAATTCTTTGTTTTTCCCCTCCTGATAAATTACAATCATCTACCAAAATATAATCATTATAACGAAAAGCTCTTTTAGCCACTATTGGTTCTAAATTACAAATATCACATACTTCTTTAAATAAACTTAAAGATATATCTCTACCAAATAAAATATTTTCTTTAATAGTTCCATTTATTAAACCTTCTTTTTGACTTAAATAAGTTATATTATTTCTAATAGTAGCTATCTTATAATCTAAAATATTAATATTTTTAATAGTAATCGTTCCTTCATAATCATTAAATTCACGATGTAATAATTTACAAATAGTACTCTTACCACATCCACTAGGTCCTAAAAGTAAAACACAAGTATTTTTCTTAACTTTAAAACTAATATCTTTTAAATTTTGATGATAACCATCATAAGCAAACGTTAAATTTTTAAATTCAATACTTCCCTTTAAAAATTCTTCAGGATAATCTAAAGCTTCTTCTTTAATACTTTCAAAATCACCAATTTTACCAAACAAAGCTTTTAAATAATAAAAACTAGGCATTAAATCAATTATTTGTTTTAAAGGTTCAATAAAATGATTTAATAAAGATTCAATTAAAATAAATTCAAAAATACTAATTATCTTTTGACTAACTAAATAAAAACCAACAATACATATAACTAACATCATTCCTTCTAAAACAATTTTTTTATAAATATTTTGTTTACGCATTTTTTGATTATTAAGATAAGTTCTTTTTAAATAACGATATAAATGTTGTTCAATTCTCTCCATTATAAAGTTAGTTTGATTTAAATTTTTCATTGAGATAAATATTTCTAAACACTCAGTTAAAGCTGTTTGCCAATTAGCATTTTCTTCCATTTGTTTTAATAAATCTAAATAAATAAATTTACCAAACAAATAACTTATTCCTAAATAAAGAAGAATACCAATTACTAAAATATAGGCAAAAATAGGTCTTAAACTATAAATTAAAATAAAAGTTAAAAAAGCTAAAGTTAAATTAATAAAACAATTTATAATAATTTCAATAAAACCATTTTCAATCGATTCAGCTTCTTTAATACGTGCTAGTAACTCACCTTTAGTATGAGAATTATACTCACTTAAAGGTAAATGTAATAAATGATTTAAAAAAGCATAAATAAATTTACCTTCCATATTTTTATTTAATAAGATTTTAAAATTATCTTTAATGTTTTCTAAAAGAATTTTTAAGAGAATAAAAAATCCATATAAACTAACTAAGATTATAAATTGTTTTTCACTGTAAGTTTTAGTAACTTCTTCAAAACAAAATTTATAAAAGAAACTTAAAAAGATAGTACATAAAGTAAAGAGAAAACTAAACCAAATAATAGGAATAATTAATTTTTTTTCTTTAGTTAAATATTCTAAAAAAATTAAAGACATCTTTTTTTCTTTAGGTAATTTAGGAATTTTAGATATAGGTACAGCATTAATAACAACTTTAGTCCATAATTCTAATAATTCTTTTTTCTTCATTGTAATTTTTCCTTTAGCGGGATCCATTAAAACAACACTATTTTTATTAACTTTTAATAAAACAACAAAATGAGTTAAACCATTAGGATATTCTAAATGAATAATACAAGGAAGGAATAGTTTATTTAAATCTTTTTCAGAAGATTTAGAACCATAAGCATTAAAATGATATTTTTTTAAAGTTGAAACAATATGATAAGCAGTTACTCCTTTATTATCTTGATACGTATCTTTTCTTAAACGTTCAATAGGAACATATCCTCCATAATAAAGGATAAGTGATAAAATACAGCAAACCCCACAATCTTTAAAATCTCTTTGTCTAACAATTATGTTCATCTAATTCACCCTTTCACCCATATATTCCCATTTTTTTCTCAATTTCCTTTTTTTTTGAAAAAAAAATCAAAAAAAAATTATATTTAGATAAAAAAAGATAATGACATATAAATATCATTATCAAAAGAATTAGATAGTTATTATAATATTTTTTTAACATTTTATCTATATATAGCACTCATAAATATATCTTGCTTCACAAGATAAACACCC
>CANQZH010000065.1 GCA_947628245.1 uncultured Bacilli bacterium
ATATTTTATGAAATAGAGGCAATAAAAGTTTCTAGTGAATTACCATCACTTATTCTAATTCTTGGTAAAGCATATTTGTCCATTCCTGGTTTTACAACACCCCATTCAGTTGTAAAAGCCATATTATAACCAGCTTCTTTTAAAACTTCCTTAGTAAAATCATTATAATCGCCAAAAGGATAAGCTAAAGTAGTAGCAGTTTTAAGCATTTGCTTAGAAGTAGTTAAATCATTAATGGCTTCTTCTCTACTTATACATTGAAATATTCCTCCGTGATTAGTAGGACAACCAGCACGGTGCATATCATTAGTATGACTTTCCATACTAACATAACCTGAATTAATAATTTCTTGTTGATATGGCATATTAGGGTCTGTCCAACTTGTAACAACAAACCAAACAATTGGTATTTCATACTCTAAAGCCAAAGGGTACGCTATGCGATAATTACTTTCAGCTCCATCATCCATTGTTAAAATAATACTTTTAGATGGAAGATTTATTTTACCATCAACATAATCATTTAACTCTTCCATTGTTGGAAAATAATAATTATTATCTTTTAAATATTTTAATTGTTCTTCAAATAAACTTTTAGCTAAATAATTACCATCACTTCCTGTTTCTCCAGCTTCATCATCATAAAAATAATGATACATTAAAACGGGAATGAAAGAAGCATTTTCTTCATCTTCAATCTTTTTAACAACAACTTTTCTTTCTTTAACAATTTTTTCATCATCAACACTTAATTCATAAGTTAAAGTATATTCTCCAGGTCTATTTATTACTTTCCCACTTACTTTAACTAAATCATTAACATCTTCATCACCATTTAAAGCTTCAAATCCTGGTTCATTATATTTTTCATTATAATTTAAAGTAATATTTTCTTCCCCTAAAAGATTTAAAGAAACATTATTAGTAGGTTCTTCTTCTATTATAATATCATCTTTATCTTTACACCCAAAACATAAAAAACACATTACAATAATAACAATCTTCTTCATCTTAACCTACCTATTCTTAATTAATAAAATGCTTAATATAATACCTAAAAATATAACAAAACCTATAATTAATAAATCATTTAAATACCCAGATTCTTTTTTTAAACTTCTTTCTAATTCTTTTCTTTTTGGTATTGCTTTAATTAATTCTTCTTCTATAGAATTACGATTCTCTTTTAATTCAATTTCTTTAATTAAATCTAAAAATTTCTCTAATTCATCTTTTAAATCTCCTATTAAATAAGGCTTTACTTCATCTAAATTAATCATCATTTTAACATATTCCCAATTAACTAACCCATTATCTAAATTCTCTTTAAAATTAAATGTTTTATATTGTTTTAAAAATTCATTTAAATTATAAACTGTAATATTTTTATTACTTTGATAATAATTAAAAACATCATTAGCATAATAACAAGGAACAAGATAAGTATTAGAAAGATCATCAATTAAATATAAATAATTATTAACTAATCCATTACTATCAGCTTTACTTATCGCTCTTAAACCTTTTATAACTATATTTTCATCAAGATTAATTTTAATATTTTTAGTTTTAAAATAATTACAATGATAATAAATTATTTTAAAAACCATTTCTGAATCAAGATATTTTAAATTATTATATAAATAAGTATTTTGTCTAATAAAAGTTTCTAAATGAATTTGTTCTAAATCTATTCTTTCATTATTATAAACTAATTGATGATTTTCTATTTTAAGTTCATTTAAATTAGGAAATTTATTTACTAATTCTTTGATAAATAATTCATTTGTCATATCTAAACTCCTTATAAATCAATTAAATCTTTTAATAATTCACTTATATTATCATCTTCACAATTAGCAAAGAAATTTTCTTCAAAATAAGGATTTTTAATAATATGATATAAAAAATCTTTATCCATTTCATCAAGAAGATAATATAAATCAGTAATATTTAATTTATTAAGATATTTTAATTTTTGACGTTGTTCTTTTTGAATAGTTTGTCTTTCTTTAGGATATCCACTTTTAGGTGTAGTTTGAAAAAGAGTATGAAAAATATTTTCTAAATTAATTTCAAAACCAATCCCAATATTTTTACCATAAGGAATAGATATAGCATTACCAGCATTAACTCTTAAAAAAATTTCAGCATCAACAGGATTAGTAACAAAGCCACAAAAAACATTAGGCATTTTATTAGCCGTTATTAAAAGACCTTCCCCACTAGAACAACCACTAATAACAAAATCAACAGCCTTACTACCTAATAAAATACCTGTTAAAACACCTGCTTCAACATAATCAATACTATAATCACTATCATCTCTAACCCCATAGTTAAATACTTGATGACCATATTGTCTAGCAACTTTTTCTAAAATATTAAATATTAATTTATTTTTATTTTTTTGACTGCTCTCATTAACTAAAGCAATACGCATTTTAACTCCTCTTTTCAGTTACATTTATATCCTGAAGCATTTAATTCAAAATAAATAGTTTTAGCTTCAGTATCTTTTTCATAATAAGCTTTACTACTTAATACTCTTTTTCTTTCATTTATACTAACTTTACTTAAATCAATTGTAGCTTCAAAGGAAAAACCACTAGTTCTAGGTGTTATATCAGCATCTACTCCTTCTATTGAATTATAACTATTAGTTAAAGCTTCATAAGTATTAATTGTACTATCATCGCTACTACTAACTACATAACGATCAGTAATTTTAGATAAGAAATAACCTGTATCATCATTTTGAAAAGTATAGACTAAAGTTTGATTATTCTTAGTACAAGTTAAAAATGGTAAATTATTTATATCAGTAGAACTTAAACTAATAGCCGGATAATCATTAATACTTTTAGTTTCAATAGTTAAATAAACTGGATCTTGATTAGAATTAGTATTATCAATAAATGTATAATTAAATGATACCGTAGCATTAGCAACAATTTCTTCTTTATCAATTAATATCCGATCTAATAAAGTTTTATCTTCCGTAAATAATTCAATATAAGTTGGATTATTTACTAACCATAAAGCAGACCCACTACTATTAGTTACTTTAAGATCAATTTTTTTAGTAGCAACATCAACATTTATATCATATTTAAAACCATTTATAGTTTTACTAATAGGAGTAGAAACATCTAAATACTCTACTTCATTAGTAGGTTCTTCTACAGGTGGTTGTTCTTCCTCATTTCCACTTGGAGTTGATGAAATAACCCCATAATCTCGTTCTTCATTATTACCACTTATAAAATTAACAACATAAGGAAGAGCCACTATAATAACAATTAAAAAAGCAAAAATAGCTAAAACACCACCTATATTATTAGCATTTTCCTCAATCTCCCCAATTGTTGTAGGCGTAAGTTCAACATTACTAATTACCACATTATCATAATTTTTTTTATCCTTTTTACTCTTTTTCATCATATCACCTATCTCTAAAAATTATTTTATCAAAAAATAGGTCAAAAAAAAAGCCTTATCTTAATCTTTTGGTTTAAAAAAGATTGAAAAGATAAAGGCAAAAACAACAGCCATAGTAACAGCCGCACTAACTTTAGTTAAAAGACCACTAGCAAAACCTAATATTTCAGATTCGTGAAATCCTTCATAAGCACCTTGATATAATAAATTACCAAAATTACTAATCATCATTGTAGCACCAGCTCCACCCCAATCTATTAATTTAGGATAGATTCCTAAAAAGGAGAAAAAAGCCCCTAAAACTGTAAAAATACTTGTAATATGACCAGGAGTTAACTTTGTATTATCTAATATTAATTCTCCAATTAAGCAAATAAAACCGCCTAAAATAAATGCATTAATATAAATCATAAATTAACCTCCAAACTTACCGCGTGAGCAATTGCTGGAATACTCATCTTTTGATTAACAAATAAAGCATTATGAAGTGAACCAGTCCCAATAATTAATATTTTATGATACTTTTTAGACTTAACAACTTTATTAAATAAATATAAAGGTAGAGCAACTGGTCCACTTGCTCCAGCATAAACTTCTTGACTTTTTAAATATAATTCACAACCAGAATCTAAATAATTTTTTAAATTTAAATTATTATTTCTTTTCAAATATTCTTTTAAAATTTTACTACCAACACACCCTAAATCACCAGTTAAAATTAAATCATAATAATCTAGACTTCGATTTAAATCAACTAAATGATCAAGAATAACTTTAGCAGCGGCAGGAGCCATAACCGCTCCCATATTAGTAGCATCTTTAATACCCATATCAATAACCGTCCCAATTGTATAACTTTCAAGTCTAATATTAGATGGTTCCCTACTTAGAAGGGTACTAACAGCTCCAGTAGCTGTAAAAGTAGTAGTATGAGGTTTAGGAGCCCCATATTCAATAGGAAAGCGAAATTGTTTTTCCGCGTGTAAATTATGAGATGAAGTAACACATAAAGTATAACCTTTTTTTCTACTATCCATTAATTCACTAGCCACAATTAAACTTTCAACAAAACTAGCACAAGCTGAATATACTCCTATAAATGGAATATTATAATAACTAGCAGTATAACTTGAAACCCCAATTTGATTAGATAAGTCACCAGATATTAATAAATTAATATCACTATAATCTAAACGATTCTTCTTTAAAATATTATCAATAACATTTCTTTGCATTTTAATCTCAGCCTGTTCAAAAGTAGATTCGTGATAATAATAATCATTCATAACTAAATCATAATTAGAAATAGCCCCATTAGCTTCTAGAGGACCCGCTAAACTAAAAGCATCATTAAGATATATATTATTTAATTTCTTACTAGCCATAAAAAATCACTCCTAATATTCCAAAGAAAAAACCAGCTAATATACCATACAATAAAACACTACCAGCAAGTTTAAAAAAACTAGCACCAAGACCTGTAATTAAACCATCTTTCTTAACATCTAAAGCACTTGAAGTAATAGAATGAGCAAAACCAGTAGTAGGAATAATAAGCCCACAACCACACTTAGTTACAAAATTATCAAAAAAACCTAAAGCTGTTAATAAAGAGGCTACAAAAATAGTAATAATACATAACCAAACATAAGATTCATTAATTTCCATTCCAAAAGTAACTTGTAAAATAGATGCAATAACTTGACCTAATAAAGAAATACCACCACCAACTAAAAAAGCAACAATAGCATTACGCATTTTATTTTCTTTAGGAGTATATTCTTTAACAAGTTTTTTATATTCATCTTTATCCATAACATACCTCCACCATTAGTATGAAAAAAAATTATTAAAGTATACAAAAAAGAATAGATAAACTATTCTAATCAAAAGACACCTTCCCAAGATGAATGAACAGTGGCATCTGGTTTATTAGCTGGACAACCCACAAACATATAGGTTGTATCAACTCCATCTTTATGTATAAAATTTGGTCCATAAATAATTTTTTTCAATTTAGGTGTTGAAAAAAACATAGAATTCATATTTGTTACACTACTGGTATCAAAATTACTTAAATCTAATTCTTGTAACTGACTACAACTTTGAAACATAGATCTCATATTTGTTACATTACTGGTATCAAAATTGTCTCCAAAAGTTAAACTTGTTAAGTTGCTCATTCCATAAAACATAAGACTCATATTTGTTACACTGCTGGTATCAAAACTACTTAAATCTAATTCTTGTAAATTGCTCATTCCAGAAAACATAGAATTCATATTTTCAACACTACTGGTATTAAAACCACTTAGATCTAATGTTTGTAAGCTACTCATTTCGCCAAACATACCACCCATTTTTGTTACATTACTGGTATCAAAATTGTCTCCAAATATTAAGGTTCGTAAATTTTTCATATTTCCAAACATAGAAGTCATAGTTTTAACACTGCTTGTATTAAAACTACTTAAATCTAATTCTTGTAATTGACTACAATTTTCAAACATCATATACATACTTGTTACACTGCTTGCAGTAAAATTATTTCCAAAAGTTAAACTTGTTAAGCTGCTCATATTGTCAAACATATAATCCATATTTTCAACGCTACTTGTATCAAAACTACTTAAATCTAATTCTTGTAATTGGCTACAATTATAAAACATATGATCCATATCTGTTACTCTACTTGTATCTAGATTTTCTATTCCTTCTATTTCACTTACATTTGAAAATTCATTAAATAAATATGAACTATCACTATCTAATTTTATTCCTCCGTCTCCTTGTAAATATCCTATACAATTGGTATCTTCAGCTTCACATACTACATAACTTTCTATTGCTCTATCTCTTGTACTACTTTCATCAAATGGACCATATACTGTTTGTCCTTCAGTTGCTTCTTTCTTGCTTTTCCTTTTTTCTATTACTATTTTGGTTAATTTATCTCTATAGTTCCACATTCCGTTTGTATCAAAGGAACTAACTTGTCTTAGTTCAACCATTTTAAATTCTTTAAAATATAATGAACATCTTGTTTTTGTTTTATTTAATCCTTTTACTAATGGAGCCCATTTTTCTTCATTCCATTCTATTGTTGCCCCATTATCACAAGTTCCATAATCAAATGCTAGATTCTCTGGATTTCCTTTTTGGGGCATCTCATCTAATTCTTGATCTCCTTTATAAAAAACAAATATTAAATCAGCATTTCCATAATAATTTACTTTACCACTCATCATAGGAAAACTTACTTCCCTACTAAAACTCGCAAATGTTTTATATAAAAGTAATGAGACTCCTACTATAATTATTACTCCTAAACTTATAAGTATCATTTTTCTTCTTGTTACTTTCTTATCTTTAAAGCTTTCTAATTTCATATACTATTCTTCCTTTACTATATATAAAGTATAGCATATGACCC
>CANQZH010000066.1 GCA_947628245.1 uncultured Bacilli bacterium
TTCTTTTCATATTAAAATTCCTTTCTTTCGTATTTATATATTATATCACACTTTTCATTTTTGTCTAAATCATATTGTGATTTTTTTATTCCTAATATCCATAATACTTTACCACTAGAATCTATCATAATAGGAATCTCATCTTTTTTAGATGATAAAATGTGTTCATCAATTAAAATATCCTTAACTTTTTTACTACCATTTAAATTTTTAACTTTCATTTTCATCCCTGGTTTACGATTAGTAATTAAAAGGGGTAACTCTAAATCTTTAGAATTTAAATGAATTTCAAAATTACTTTTTTCTTCATACTTATCTTTTTTTATTAAAATTCCATCTTTTAATTTTACTAAATCATCACAAACAATTTCATAATTTTCTTTGGAAGCTTTTTTAATAAAATGAAAAGAAGTTTTATTGAGCTCTAAAAGATGGGAAGCAGGTAAATCTAAGTAATTTTTCTTTTTAGGATTTTTTAAGTAAGTAATAATGTCTTCATATGTTTGAGCTTTTAGTTTAGTAACATTTTCCCCATAAAGAGTTTTTAATCTTTTTTTTAAATATTCTTTTTGAAGAAATAAATCTAAACTATTAAATTTTTTTAAATCAATAAAGCCATCTTTGAGAGATACTACCCAGTCAATAATATTTAATTTAGAATTTAGATAATCAGTAAGTTCTTGTAATTCGTTACTAAATTTCAAAAACTTTTGGTCAATTTGAGAATCTTCATTTTTTAGAAGAGGAATAACTTTTTTTCTTAAACGATTTCGTAAATGATTCTCTTCATAATTAGTATAATCAATTTGATAAGGAATATTATTCTTTTGTAAATAATTGACAATTTTTTCTTTAGTAAGATTTAATAAAGGTCTTTTAAAAATAATACCTTGAATGTTTTCAACACTTTTAATTCCACATATAGCATCTAGGGTACTACCACGCATTATTTTCATTAAAATAGTTTCCATTAAATCGTCCGCGTGATGAGCTGTAACTACATAATCATATTGATATTTATGAAGCAATTCTTTAAAAAAATTAATTCTTATTTTTCGAGCTTCTTCTTCCGTAAAATGGCCTTTTTGATATTCGTTAATTTCCATCATTTCAAATGGTAAATGATGAATCTCGCTAAAAGACTTAACAAATAAAGCTTCTTTATCACATTCACTTCTAGTATGATGGTTAACGTGAGCAACAATTAAAGATAAATTTTTACTTTCTTTTTCTTTAATTAATTGATGTAAAAGATACATTGAATCTGGACCACCAGAAGTTGCTACAATAATTTTATCATTGTTATTAACTAAATCTAACATTAGCACGAACTCCTTAAACGCTCTTATTGTAACAAGGAATTAAAAACTTGACAAGTATTTATGATATTGCTAGTGATTTAATCTATTTAATTGATGTCTTAAAAATAGATTGTAATGCAAAAGAAGAAGTATTAACTACTACTTCTTTGCCGGCAAACAAACCATATACATCTCAACACTTTGTATCAGAACTTAGTCGCGAAAAAACTTATACTTTTTCACGTGCATTAATTTCCAATACAAATGGTATTTTAACATATATTTTTTTTAATTCAACATTTTTTTCACTTTCATTTTTGGGAATTTCTAATTAATACATTAGCATTTTTTTGTTCATAAGCATTGGTAATAACAATAAAAGCTTTAGGATCAATATATAAAATACCTTCTTTAATAACGTAATAATCTTTAGTACTAACTGAACACATATATAATTTTTTACGTTTTTTACTAAAACCACCAATAGAATCAAAAATAGTTAAATCATAGGCAAAATTATCAGTTAAAAATTCTTTGAATTTTTTAGGTTCTTCCGTATAAATATAAAAAACTTTATTTTGATCTAATTCTAAAATAGTTTTATTAGAAATAGAACTTAAAACAACTAACATAATAAAAGAATAAATCATATTAGGAATACCAAAAGCTATAGCCGTTAAAATAACAATTGTTCCATCAATAGCAATTAAAGATTTATTTATTGGAATTTTATATTTTACTTCAGCAATTTGATTTAAGATATCAGTTCCTCCTGAAGTAAAACCATTTTTATATATTAAACCTAAACCTATTCCTTGAATAACACCTCCTATAATTGCAATTAAGATATAATCTAAATCGGGTATTTGAGGCAAAAAACTAGTTAGTTCAATAAAAACAGGTAATAGTAAAGAACCTAAAATAGTATTTATAGTTCTCTTTTTCCCTAAAACTAAAAAACTTAGGATAATTAAAGATTGATTAACTAAAAAGATAAATAATGCTTCATTAATAGGTAAAAATTTCTTAACAATAATTGATAGACCAGTAACTCCCCCTGAAGCTATATTATATGGAGCTTGAAAAAGGTTAAAACTAATAGCCATTAATAATAAACCAATTACAAGACTACAATATTTTTTAACTTTTTTATTCATTTTTTATTCCTTTCTGGTTAATAAAACCGATTTCATAATTTCTAAAATGTCGCCATCTAAAACTTTATCAACATTACTTGTTGTATAGCCACTTCTTAAATCTTTAACTTGTTTATAAGGTTCTAAAACGTAGTTACGAATTTGACTACCAAAATCAATATTAACATTCTCGCCTTTTATTTTAGCAAGTTCTTCAGCTTTTTTTAGTCTTTCAATTTGGTATAGTTTGCTTTTTAATAATTTCATAGCCTGCTCTTTATTTTTTAATTGACTTCGTTCGTTTTGACAAGTGACAACGATTTTAGAAGGAAGATGGGTAATTCTAACTGCACTATTAGAGGTATTAACTGATTGACCTCCAGCTCCACTTGAATGATAAACGTCTATTTTTAAATCACTTTCTTTGATATCTAAGTCAATATCTTGATTTATTAAAGGAGTAATTGATACTGAGGCAAATGAGGTATGACGTCTTTTATTTGAATCAAAAGGCGAAATTCTAACTAAACGATGAACACCTATTTCGTTTTTAAAATAACCATAAGCATAAGAACCTTTAATTAAAAGCGTAACACTTTTTATCCCAGCTTCATCACCTTTTTGTTCTTCAATAACTTCATAAGAATAATCATTTTTTTCACAAAAATGTTCATACATTCTTAAAAGCATACTTGCCCAATCACAAGATTCAGTTCCTCCAGCTCCAGGATGAATTTCTAAGTAACAATCACAATTATCAAATTCATTATTTAAAACGGTGTTAATTTCTAAATCATTTAATTTTTGTTCTAAAGTATTAATGTCATTTGAAAGTAAGTTTAACTCTTCTTCGGATAAAATGTTATAAAGTTCTAAGTTATCCACTAAAGATTTTTGAATACTATTTAAATCATTGCAAATTTTTTTTAAAGCAGTTAATTCTTTATTTACTTTTGATGATTCTTCTAAATTAGACCAAAAATTAGGATCTAAAGTAAGACTTTCTAATTCTTTAATTTTTTGTTCTTTACTATCTAGGTCAAAGTGACCTCCTTAATTGGTTACTTTTATTAATTAATTCTTTTATTTTTTGTTCAAACATCTTAAATCACCTTTCTATCGTTATTATAAAGGATTTTAAAAATTTATTAAAGATAAAAAGAAAAAAAGATTGATATTTTATACCAATCTAAGCAATTTCAATTAATTCGTATTCTTTATCGCCTATACCTAGTTCATAAGCAGCATCTATTGTATGGGTACCTTTTCTTGAATTAATTCTTTCAAGTAAATGATCACGTCCAGGATCATTAGAATTTTTAACTAAATCAATACAAGCTTGGTCAATTGCAACTGGATCTAAGCTTGCTAAAATACCAATATCTTTCATACAAGGGTCTTCAGCAACATTACAACAATCACAATCCACAGACATATTAGCCATAACATTAATATAAGCAATATTGCCTTTAAAATGATTAACTACTGATGAGGCTGCATCAGCCATTGATTCTAAAAATTCTTCTTGTTTTTGATTAAACATATCTTCATAACTACCATTATGACCACAACAATGAATATATCTTTTTCCTTTACTTGACGCTAAACCTATAGATAATTGTTTTAAGGCTCCACCATAACCACCCATTGGATGTCCTTTAAAATGAGATAAAACTAACATTGAATCATAATTTAATAAATTCTTACCAACATAGTTTTCTTTAATTACTTTACCATTAGGAATTTCTAAAGTAATATCTTCTTCACTATCTAATAAATCAACATTATAATATTTAGTCCATTCGTGATTTTTTAATAGTTCTAAATGTTTTTCAGTAGTATCTCTTGCTCCATCATAAGCTGTGTTACATTCTACTATCGTACCATTTAGATGTTTAACAATTTCTTGCATAAATTCAGTTTTAAGATAATTTTGATTTCCTTCTTCACCAGAATGCACTTTAATTGCAACTTTACCATTTAATTCTTTACCTAAAGCATCAAAAATTTTAACAAGATTTGATGGGGTAATTTCTTTAATAAAATATACTTGGGCTTTTGCCATTTTAATCAATCCTTTCTTTCTAATATTTATTTTATCATACTTTTTAGAAAATCATACTAAAAAAACATCAACGTTAAGGTTAATGCTTTTAATTATCTTGCTTGCCAAATAGTTGAAGCAATTCTAAGAAAATATTAATAAAGTCTAAATATAATTCTAAGGCTCCATAGATAGCAAGATTTTCTTCTGGGATTATGTTTGACTCACTTAAAGCTTTAATTTTTTGAACATCATAAGCCGTAAAGCCAATAAAGACTAAGATAATGATAATTGATAGGATTAAATCAAATGTTTCCCATTGGAAGAAGATATTTAAGATTGTACAAAGAATAATTCCTATCAAGCCCATAAGTAAGTAACTTCCCATTTTGGTTAAATCTTTTTTAGTAGCTGAACCTATAACGGCAAATATACCAAAAATAGCTGCTGCTAAAAAGAATACCCACATTATGGAAAAAATATCATAAGTAATAAAAACGGTTGAGAATGTTAAACCACTTACAAATGAATATAAAATAAAGCATATCTTAGCAGTTGTAGGTTGCATTTTTCTTAAGCGAGCTGAAAGCATTACTACTAAAACTAATTCGGCAATGATAATACCGAAAAACCAACCTGTACTAAAAATAGTTTCAATCATTTGAGGACTATTGTAGACAACAAATCCCGTAATAAAAGTTACAAGTAAGCCAATAAACATCCAACCAAATACTTTAGGCATAATCTTATTTTCCATTAATTTTTCCCTCCTTGTTATATCATATTATATCACGAGTAATGATAAGACTAAAGAAAAATTAACAACTTTCATCTTGACATAAGCCATCTTCGGTAAAGAATTCTTGAAATTGTTGTTCTTCATCTTTTTTTATTTCATCGGTTAGTTCAGCTTGAGATTTTGTTTGTAAAGAAGAAATACCAGTTGTTTTTTTCTTAGCTTTACCATCAACTATGCTAATAAAAGTAGGAGCAAAAATTCTTTTCTCATTAGTATTTACTTTTTGGTTGTTGTCATTAGTTAAAGTATATTCATCTAAAACATTATCAAGTAATTTTAATAGTTCGTAATATTCATCAGTTCCTAATTTAGTCGCTACAGCTTCACCTTTTTCATTTAATTCAAAAGTATCCCGCAAAATTTCGTTATGAGCACCATCCCAAATATCTACATAATAAATCTTGTCAATGTTGTTGTTATTTGCTACTTCAAGGGCTTTTTCAATTACGCTTCGACACCAAGGACAATAAGATGAGCCAAAATAAACATAAAAGGTTTCATTATTTTTGATTTTAGAAATAATTTCTGATGCTGTAGAATAAACTATTGGATTTTTCTTAGGAATAGATATTTCACGATAATTATCCTCTTTATTAAGAGATTCATATTCTTTCTTAAAATTATTTTTACTACCACAACCAGTTGCCATTATAAAGACAATTAACATAATTAAAATTTTTTTCACAATAACACTTCCTTCAAGTTTAATTTTAAATTAAATTAGAAAATAGTAAATCGTTTTTAGGTTTAATTGATTAAACTTGAAGTTGAATTAGTTTCTAGCACAGCCATCAACTTGTAAAATGACACCAGTTATGTAACTTGCGAGGTCACTTGCTAAAAACATAAATGCATTGGCAATGTCAGAGGGAAGACCAATTCGACCAAGAGGAATAGTTTTTATTAATGGTTCAATTACTTCTTTAGGAAGATTACTTACCATATCCGTTTTAATAATACCAGGAGCTACAGCATTAACACGAATGTTAAAAGGAGCTAATTCACGAGCTAAAGATTTAGTTAAACCATTAACCGCAAATTTACTAGCAGGGTAAGCAACACCTGATGGTTGACCATAAATACTAACTAAAGAGCTAGTATTTAGGATAACGCCTTTTTCTTCTTTTTTCATATATTTGCAAACAGCTTTAGTAACATTAAACATTGCTACTAAATTTAAATCAACAACTTTTTCAAAATCACTAGTTGAAGTATCTTCAATTTTTTGATTAGCAGAGATTCCAGCATTATTAATAAGAATATCAAGATGTTTAAATTTAGAATATATTTCGATAATAGTTTTTTCTACTTCATTATAATCTAATAAATTAGGATAGTAACCTATTGCATCATAATCTTCAGCTTTAAGTTTAGAAAGAGCTTCATCAACAGTTTCCTTTTTACTACCAAAAATAATAACATTAGCATTAGCCTCACAAAAACTTAAAGCAGTTTCATAGCCAATACCTCTAGTTCCCCCAGTTATAATTACAACTTTATCTTTAAAATCAAA
>CANQZH010000067.1 GCA_947628245.1 uncultured Bacilli bacterium
AAAAAACTTTCTAGAAAATCAACAACTATTTTCTTATTACTAAAAAGATGATTAAAGACAATATCATTCATTAAAGACTTAAAATTACTATTCATCAGTTTACCTCCTCTCTAAGAAAGATTACCCTTTCTACTAATATATTCCCATTTTTTTCTCGATTTCCTTTTTTTTTGGCAAATAAAAAAAGTGTTTCCACACTATTTTTTCTTTTTACTAGAAGTCTTTTTAGTAGATTTCTTACTACTAGAATTTTTATTAGTTGTTTTTTTAACTTCTTTCTTTTCTTCAACTTTTTCTTCTGCTTTTTCTTCAACCTTTTCTTTTTTAACAGGTTTTTCATAATACTTACTAGTATTATCTTTTCTTGATAAATAAACAACATAACCAAATCCAGCAATAGCAATTACAATAATAACTACTGCAATAATTGTATCAGCATTATTAGAAGCATTTTCTTTAACTAAAGTATATTCAGGAGTAACATTATATTCTCCACTATCTCTAACTCTTTCTACAACACTAGTAGCTGAATCATCATTATAATAAGTATCAATAGCCGCTTTTATTTGATCATCATAACTAGTAGTATAACCACTAAAAGTTTGATCACCAATTATAATATATGGTACCCCATCCATTTCTTCACCAAGTTCAGTAGCTACAGCTTTACCTAACTTAGCATTTTCTGCATTATTCCATACTTCATATTCAACTAAATCAAACTTATCACGATAATTAGCATCATTAACTAAATCTTGAAAAAAAGTTAAAGCTTTTTTACAAAAACCACAAGTAGCACCCTTAAAAATATAAACATTCTTTTTACTAGCAGCATCTACTCCTAAAGGAAGAACAATTCCTATAATACTTAACAACAACAATAACTTAATTTTTTTCATACTTTCCACCTCAACTTGTATTATAGCAAAAACAAAAACATAAAACAATAAAAAAAGAAGGTTTTATCCCTCTAAACTAGCATTATACTTACTATAAGTTTTCTTAATTTTACTAACTTCTACATTAGTTACATTATACATTCCAAGTTCACTCATCTCTTTAAATAAATCATATTGTAAATTAAGAACTTCATTTAAAGATTTTACAAAACAAGAATGAACATCTAAAGTCCCAGACTCAATTGACCCGTGTAAACATAAATCACCTAATACTTTTAAATCCCATAATATTCCTTCTAACATAGTTTTATCGTCCATTACTATAACCTCCTAACAAATCATAAAATGTTTTATAAAGACTATCAACTTTTTTACTAATCTTCTTTAAAACATCTTCATTACTATTTAAACATTCCCGATTAATATCCAAATGTTTCTTAAAATACTCTAAATGTCCTAAAACATCCTCAACATATAATAATTCTTTTTCACTCATATCAAATCACCCACTACTAGTATGTAAAGAAAAAGCAAAAACATACCAAAAAAATATAATCAAGACAACATCAATACAATTTATATAAATAAATGATACAATCCTAAGCAAATCAACAATAAAACGCCAAATACACTAGCCTTATTCCCAACCATTTCTTTAGCAAATTTCCCAATCAAAAGTCCTAAAAGTGTAAAGCTAAAACTCGTCAAAGAAAATATTAACATTGTAAAAACTTTACTATTAGTAATAGCATCAAGCCCTAAACCAGTTGAAAAAGCATCAATCGATACCCCAAAAGCAAACAAAAACATTCCTAAATATGATAAATCAATCTTTTCATCTTCTTCTTTTCGAAAATTAAGCATTAAATTAATAGCTAAAAAAAGTAAAATACCCCCTAACAATTTATTAGAATTAAGAGCAAAAAAAGTAACCAAAGAATTACCAACAATCAAACCTAAACTAGGCATTACATAATGCATAACTCCAACAATCAAACTTAACTTAAAACAATCTTTTTTACTAATATTGCTAGTCCCTAAACCAAGCGATAAAGAAAAAGTATCCATACTCAAAGCAATTGCAATTAAAAAAGCTGAAAAAAATTCTACCATATAATATCTCCAACTAATTATATGATAGAATCTCTAAGAATATTTATCTAAAATATCTTTAATTAAAAGACGATACTCAATATTATCACTATTATTATCTTTACCTTCAATTAAACACAAAGGCGGAAACATCACACACCACCAATTATTACCTAACCCATTACCCAAAGTTACAACTAAAGACTCATATTCCCCAGCCTCATAATTTACACCATAATAAGTTTTACTAGGAAAATAATTTAAACCAAAATTAACTTCATTATTAGGAACTATCTTCCCAACTTTCTTTCTAATATTATCAAGATTACTATTAATTAACTTAACAGCTTCATCTTTATTCTTAGCATCAACCATCAACTTATCTAAATCTTTTTCTAAAGCATTTTTAACCTTCATTTTTAACTCTTGATCTTTCATACTATTACTATTAGCAATAACTCTAAACCTAATAGCATAATCTGGAATAATAATCTCTTCTTTATGATTAAAACTATATACAATAAAAAACATAAATAAAATAGGAATTAATTTTTTCATCATCTCACCTACTTTATTTATGTTTAATTTAATAATTATTTATTCACATTGACCACTTAAAATACATTTTTGACATATATTAAATTCTGATTCTACTTGATCAAAACCATCAACTAAAGAAAAAACAAAACTAATAATTGTTGGAATAAAGAAAATAGCTACTCCTGCAATAAGTCTAAACATAAACGATTTTAATGATTTAGATATTTCACCATCTTTTCCACCAGTAACAGCCTTAAACAAATCTATTATTCCAAATACTATTAATAATAAAGGAATAACAATTTTAACAATTAATAAAACGTAACTAATAAATTTTAATGGTGACTTTAACTTAGAACAAGGTCCATCACCACTTACTTCACCATTAAGATTTAACCTCGAATTAAATGTATAATTTATTCCATCAATAGTGATAGTATTACCATCTTTTTTAACATCACTGGAATCTTTAGAAATAATTTTACAATCACCATCCTGACAATATTTAAAATTTCTTCCACCATCAATATAAGTATAATAATTTTCTGCATTAACCATTTTAATATCAATAAAACATAAAAAGAACAATACAAGCAATCCTAACTTTCTTTTACTCATTTTCTCAACTCTCATATACTACATCTATTATATTAAAATTAATTTAAAAATGCAATATATATGATTTAAACATAAAAAAAGAATAAATTAATTATTCTTTTTTTCTAAATTTAATAACAAAAACTATTTTTATTACTTACTCAAATTATTACCATTATTCATATTCATATCTAAAACAGCATTTAAAAATTTTTCATTATTAGGTTCTTCCAAACGCATTTTATATATTGCTTCAATTTGTTCTTCTGTATAAGTTGTAACTCCATAAGGAGCATCAATTCTCATAGCCTTTTCATTACCCATATTAATAGCTTCAACATCTAAATAATCTTTAGTTACAACCGCGCCTTTCTTACCATCTAATTGAATAAATTCCTTAATTGCAACTTTATTCATATCTTCTGGATTTCTAACAGCACTATAAGCTGAATATTTAGAATTTTTAATACTATCTAAAGTAATATTACCATTAACAATTAAAGGTTTACGATAAAAAACTTGAGTTTTTAATTCTTTATCTTTATACTCATAAGCTAAAGGACTGTTATCAAAAACTAAATTAATATTTAATGATTCACCTCCATTAAGTGGTGAATTTATCACTTGTCTTTCAATTACAGTATCATTAGCAATTGTTTCACTAGTAAACTCATAACTACCATCAACTTGATTATCATAAGTTTGTTTTTGTCCTTCTGAAGCATAAGGATTTTTCTTACGAGTAAACATTCCTCTACTTTCTTCACATACTAAATGATTATTCTGATCTAAATGAAGTTGATAAGTACTAACAACACGATTATTACTTTCTTCACTTAAATTACCACCACTAGCTAAAGTATAAGATAAATCAATACTTACCCCTTTCTCATAAGGAGTAGCTGAAAAACTAGGAGCAAAATATGATTTACTATTATAAGATAAATCAATCATCTCATCAATGCTCTTAAGTCTTTTAAGAAATTCTGGTTGCTTTTTTAAGTCTTCATCAGCTTGACTATAAACATTACCTAAATATTTTAAATCCATAATCCACCTCAATTATAGTATAACACATTCAAAAACAATACCTTAAAATCTTAATTATTTTTTACATTATTTGACAAAAAAACATACCGATCTTTACCCGCTAAATCTTTTTTTAATTCAAAATTATAATCAGGTAACATTTCTAAAACTAAATTTTTAAGACGATTTCCTTGTTGATAACCAATCTCAAAAGCAACTAACAAAGGTTTACTTTTTAACAAACTAATTTTCTTAATAATCTCTTCATAATAAAATAACCCATCATCTAAAGCATATAAAGCATTTTGAGGTTCATATAAAACTTCCTTACCAACCTCTTCATCATAACTAACATAAGGAGGATTACTAACAATTACATCATAATTTTCATAACTAATATCAAACATTGAACAATTAATGAAATTAACATCAACTTTATTTAATAAAGCATTTTCTTTAGCTAAACAAATTGCATCACCACTAATATCAACACCAGTAACATTACTTAAAATATTCTTTTTTAAAGCAATTGAAATACACCCACTACCACAACCCAAATCTAAAATATTAGCTTTAACATTTAATCTATTAATTCTTTTAATCAATTCTTCTACCAAATATTCGGTTTCAAATCTAGGAATTAAAACTCTTTCATCAACTTTAATAATAGTATTTAAAAAAGGTACATCACCAATTAAATATTGTACTGGATAATTATTATTTAATTTACGTACAATTTCTTCTAAATTATCATATTTTTTAACAAGAAGTTCCCAATCAACTTGACTTACAAAATCCGGTTTCATAACATCACTCATTTCAGTATATTATCTTTAGAATAAGATTCTTATTCAAAAATTTAAAAAAAAAATCCTCAGTACTTTATATTATAAATCTTTTATTTTTAATATTTAATAAATGGAAGGAGGCGGTCCAATATAAAAAGTAAACTTTGGCTCATTTAATAGCATTGATAATATTATTAATTATTCATTTAAAAATTTACAACTCAAGGACCACCAATTTTTTTAAATTAAAGAGCACCTAACTAACCAATATTAGATGTATCCCTTTAATAGAAAGACTTTCATTTCTTTCCAACTAAATTATAACAATTCAAATTTAATAAATCAATATAAAAATAACAATAGCACACTATAAAATATGTAAAAAAACGTCAAAAACTATTTAAAAAATATAATTTTATGCTACAATTTATCTATGAGATACATTTGATATGTTAGGTGTTTTTTACCTCAGTCCTTTATTTTATAATTTTTTTATGTAAATAAAAGGAAAGAGGTGGTCCTATGAAGGGAGAAGTTTGTGACTTATTTAATAGCCTTGATAGTTATACTAGTTATACTATCAAAAATTTATCCAAACAACGACCATTAAGGCAAATTAAAAAAGACACCTTAAATAGGTGCTTCACCAAAAAATTTTTGGACTGAGAAACACCTAACTAATAACTATTAGATGTATCTCTTTTTATATCCAATATTATATTATGCAATAAAACATAATATATGTAAGAAAGATTTTGTTTCTTTCTAATTAAATTATAACTTTTTTTTATAATAAATTCAAGTTAAAAACTACTCCCCAGCTAATTTTCTTTTTAAATCTTCAGTTATCAAAGCTTCAATAATAGGCTCTAATTCACCATCCATAACTCGGTCCAAACTCATAACCGAAAAACCAATTCGATGATCAGTTACCCGATTTTGAGGATAGTTATAGGTTCTAATTTTTTCAGAACGATCTCCAGTGCCAATTTTACTTTTCCGTTCACTTCCCTCTTTCATTTCTTTTTCTAAACGCATATTATCATATAATTTAATCTTTAATAACTTCATTGCTTTATCTTTATTCTTTAACTGACTTCTTTCATTTTGACAAGTAACAACAGTATTAGTAGGCAAATGAGTAATTCTAACTGCACTATTAGAAGTATTAACCGATTGTCCACCAGCCCCACTAGAATGATAAACATCTATTTTTAAATCACTTTCTTTAATATCAATATCAACATCATCAACCTCAGGCATAACTAAAACCGTAGCTGTTGAAGTATGAACTCGCCCTTGTGTTTCTGTTACTGGTACTCTTTGAACACGATGAGCTCCACTTTCATATTTTAATTTAGAATAAACATTTTCACCCTTAATAGTACATTCAACTTGACTAAATCCTCCACTAGTACCTTCAATTTGATGATCAATCTCAATTTTCCAACCATTTTTCTCAGCATAATAAGTATACATTCTAAGTAAATCACCAGCAAAAATGTTAGCTTCATCACC
>CANQZH010000068.1 GCA_947628245.1 uncultured Bacilli bacterium
AATATACTAATGAAAAAGATGTAGACTTTTCTCTATTTGACAAACCTACATCTTCTATAATTCCTAATCCTTCTACTGCTAATCCAATTTCTTTTGCACTTCATTCTATCGCTCATCCATCTTTTTAATCTATTTTATCTTTTTCCGATAAATTTAAACTCCGTCAAATTAGTTGGAAGCTGACCATTTAAAAGTTTAGATACAATACTTTTAAAAGATTTACTAAGTTTTACATCTTCTTTACAACAAGTTCCCAAGTATAATTGATAAATAATAAAACCTAAACTTTTAATATTACTCTTTTTACTAGAATTATTTTTAGAAGTTATAAGATTTACAATAACTGGTTTATTAGTTCTTTCATCTATAATAATATTTTTAAGTACTAAATTAGGATGATATAAATTTTCATTCCAAATCATTTTTAAAGCATTAATTAATTCTTTTAAAAGTTCTAAACATTCTTTTTCATTATTATAATATTTTTCTTTAGTAACCTCTAAAGTAGGATAACCAATAAATTCTTCAAAAATTAAACAACTATCCTCTTCAATAGTAGCCTTATAAATTTTGGGAAAATATTTTGAGTCAAGTTTTTGTAAAACAGCAACATATTTTTTAATTAATGAAGTATCCAAAAGATTATCTTGTCTTTTTTTTAAACATTTACCATATTTAGGATTATTTACTAAAGATAATATTAATTTATTCATTTAAAAGCCCACTTTCTTTAAAAATTATATCAAAGATAACCATCAAAATAAAGTTTTACAAATCTCTTCATTTATAGTAAAATGAATATGGGTGGTTAAATGAAAAGAGCCCTTATTTTTTTTATTAAATGTTATCAAATTACCCCTCTTGCTAGTCATAGTTTTTGCCGTTGTAATCCAAGTTGTAGCAATTACACGATACAAGCTATTGAAAAATATGGGTGTTTAAAAGGACTAAAATTAGGAATTAAGCGTATTTTAAAGTGTAGACCTGGTGGCATTTACGGCTATCAACCATTAGAATAGGAGTTAGATATGAAAAAATTATTTTTTAGTATAATGCTCATTGGCATTTTATTTTTTACCGGAGGTTGCTTTGATTGGAACAACTTAGACAACGCGACAATATATACAACTGTTTACCCAATAGAATATTTAGTTGAAAGTTTATATTCTAATTATAAAAGTTCAAGTTCTATATATCCAAATGGAACTGATGTAACTAATTATACTTTAACGGATAAACAAATTGAAGATTTTAGTAAAGGAACATTATTTGTATATAATGGTATAACTAATGAAAAACAAATTGCTAAATCATTAATCAATAACAATAAAAAAATGAAAATAATTGATGTTGCTCAAGGACTTAAATATATTAATGGAGTTGAAGAATTATGGCTTAGTCCAAGTAATTATTTAATGCTTGCAACAAATTTTAAAAACAACTTAGAAAAATTAGTTGGAAGTAAATATACCAATGAAGAAATTGAAAATAAATATAAAGAATTAGAAGAAACCTTATCAATTATGGATGCTGAAATTAGAAAAATAGCTAATACGGCAAAAGAATCAAATAATAATACCTTAGTTGTTACTAAAAAAGTATTTAAATTTTTAGAAAATTATGGATTTAACATAATTTGTTTAGAAGATTATGAAGAAAATTCAGCTAATCTTAATACTTTAAAAAATAACTTTAAAAATGGAACATACAAATATTTATTTAAAAGAAATGATGAAGAAGAAAATGATACAATCTTAGATTTAAAAAATAATTGTAATGCCAAAATATTAGATATAAATATGATGAATACTCAAGCAGACGCAAATAGCACTTATTTAAGTATTATGAATGAATTTGTTACTGACTTAAGAAATGCAACTTCATAAAAAAACATCCAACGATGTTTTTTTATTTTGCTTTATCATCAGTTTCTAACTTAGATGAATTAGCACAGCAAAAGATATCTAAAATTAAAACTAGAAGAAAAAAGAATAATATTATTTTCAATATAATCACCTACTTAATTATATGAAATAAATATTACTCTTTATAATTAACTTGTCTATGTTTCTTTAAAAGATAATAAATTATGCAATACATTAAAGATCCACTAAAATCAATTAATACATCCATTATCTTTGGACTTCTTCCCCCAACAAATGATTGATGAAATTCATCACTTATAGCATAGATTAAACAAAATAATAAAGCTATTAATAATTGTTTTTTATTAATTTTATAATATTGCTTTTCTAAATTAATAGTTAATAAAGCAAGAATAAAATATAAGCTAAAATGAGCTAATTTTCTTATGAAAAAGCTAAAAAAGCTTGATGTTAAATGAAGATGTAAAATATTTTCCAAAGTCTTTAATAAACCATTAGAAAGCCCACTACTAACTTGTCCATTTTGAGAAGAAAAAGAAAAAATCAAGATTAGCCAGCTAATTAATAAAAGCCAAGCAAATATTTTTTTCTTATTCTTCATCAGGAGTTTCCAATACTTCATTTAATTTAGCAATAGCTTCCATAACTGTTTCCATTTTAGGTTCCATAACATAAAGATTTTGATTTGGATAACTATAGGTTGGAAGACTAGCTCCAGTTCCATCAACATTCTTAGAAGACATTTGCCATCCTCTCATATCATCTAATTGCATCTTAACTAAACTTGTAATATCATCAGAAGTTAAATTAGTTTCAAATGTTCCATCTAAAGCTGCTAATATATTATTGTAATTATTAATAATTGTACTAGAACTAGTTACTTTATCAATAACTTTACTAATTACTTGTTCTTGATTTTCCCCACGATGACGATCACCAGAACCATAAGCATGACGTTCTCTAGCAAAAGCTAAAGCACAAGTTCCTCCTACACTATTTAAACCAGGATGGAAAACACAACTACGATTTGTCCAACAACTAAAATCATAATTAACATCAGAATCAATATTAATTCCACCAATAGCATCAACTAAATTAACTACAGCATTAAAATTAACTCTTAAATAATATGGTATTTTAATTTCTAATAAATCTTCAATAGTTGCCATTGATAGTTCTATTCCTCCAATAGTACCTGAATGAGTTAATTTATCTTTTAAACCTTCAGTCCCATGAACTTGAACATAATAATCTCTTGGAATATGAATCATTAAAATATTACGAGTATTAGGATTTATTGCTAAAATAATATTTACATCACTTAAACTTCTAGAAGGCAAATAATTACTTCTTGTATCTATACCACTTAAATATAAAACAAATGGATCTTTAGTGACATCTATTCCCGTATCAGTTAATCTTTTTTCCGTTGTAATAGTAATAGTATCTAATATATTAACTTTTTCTTCATATTCTTCATCAATACTAACTTTTGCATCATAATTTCCCGAATTAATGATAATAATTAATTCATTATCATCTACAACTTCATCCATTAAAGATACAACATCATCGACATATTCAATATTAACATTTACTTTTCTTTTAATTGCATTTTCATACTCTGTTATATCTTCTAAATCTTTAACCGTTTTAATAGTATGATCTTTAATGTCTTCTAACGAATTATATGAAGAATTTTTACTAACAACAATATTATAAACATTAGTTTCAAAATGAGCACCTAAATTTTTCTTCAAAAATGATATAGTATCATTAATTTGATAAATAGCATATCCTTCTATAAGCATAAAGAAAACAGCAAAAATATCAATCAAAATTAAAACAACTTTTTTGGTATTCTTCTTTAATACTATTAAACCGTGAATACTAATTAAAATAATTAAAACAACGACAATAGCCATAAAATATTTAAATGGTAAAATATTGGCATCAAAAATAAAATATCCTAATATAAGCATTAGAATTATTGATAATCCCCAAATTAATTTACTAACAACTACATAAGTTAAGCTCTTTTTCTTTATCTTTCTTTTTGATTTTGTTTTTTGCATCATAACAACCTCTTTTCTACAAAATTATAACACGGATTTATAATAATGTAAAATTAGTTTAAATTTAGATTATCATAATGAAAAAATAAACATCTTTTGATGCTTATTTTTCTTTAATTGATTTAAAAATCTTTTTCCAAAGTTTTTCTGAAGAATAATTTAAAATACCAACTTTATAAATTCTTAATCCATATTTAAAGATTATTAAAGTAAATAATCCTGATATAACTGTTGTAATACATAATTCTAATAAAGAAACTTGTCCTAAAAGGAATAAAGTTGGTGATATAAGAAAAGATAACATTGGGATATAAGAAAATACTTTAATAAAGATTGCTCCATTAAAAGTTGAAGCCATTAATGATAAATAATAACCTAATACTAAAATAATCATTAAAGGTGTTTGTAATTGTTGGAAATCTTCAACACTTGTAGTCATAGACGCTAGAACACCTGAGACAATTGCATATGATAAAAAAGAAAAAATAAATAAAATAATTATTAAAGGTAAACCTTTTAATAAAGTATTAAATATACCCATTTCTTTAATAGTAACAAATATTTCACTACTTCCTAAAGAAATAATTGAACCTCCTAATAAAATTCTAATTAAATAAGCTATTAAAGCATAAAGTAAAATTAAACTACCTTGAATAAGTACAAATAAAACACCAGCCGCTATTTTAGATGAAAAATGAACTTGAGGTGATACATTAGAAATAATTATTTCCATACTTCTTGTTGTTTTTTCATCATTTACTTCAGCTCCAATCATTTGTACTAATAAAGTAATTAAAAGAAAACAAGGTAAAATTAAAACCATAATAACGCTAATAGACATCATATCTTTATTATCTTCACTACTAGCATTAGGATTTAAAACTTTTAATTCAACATTAGCTGGACTAGTTAAAGCTAATAATTGTTCTTCACTATAATTATTTTCTTTAACTACAATACTAGTTTTTAAAGTAGTAAGAGCTGAAGATATTAATTCTTTAGTTAAACTACTAACTTCATCATAACTAATAATTTTACTATTTAAATAATTTAAATCATCTTCTTCAATTACTAAAATCATTTCATGATCATTTTCTTCTAACATATTAGATAATTGTTCTTCACTTTGATAACTACGTTCTAATTTAAAATCTTTCATATCTAAAACTTTAACATTATTATTAAAAATACTTGCAAATTCATCATATACATTTATTTTATCAATAACATAAATACTTTCAGTTTCTTCAAAATCTCCTCCAAAAGCATTAATAATTTTATCAAGATTAAAAATACCTATTAATAATATTCCTATTATTAAATTAGCAATTAAAAACCATTTCGTTTTAATTTTTTTATTTAAACTTTGTTTAACTAAAAACTTAAATTTAGTCTTCATAAACTTCACCAACCTTATTTAAAAATATTTCATTTAAAGATGGATCTTCAACCATAAATTTAATAATATTTTTACTATTTTTTACTACTTCAAAAACATCATCAATATATTTTTCACTTTCAATTTTAACGATTATTTCCATAGCATTTTCTTCTACTTCTACTACACCTTTAATATTTTTTAAATCTTCTGTTTTAACATCTCCTATAATATGAATATTTTTCTTTCGATATTCTTTTTTAATTTCTTTAATACTTCCTTGTAAAACACTTTTTCCTTTAACTAAAATAACTAAATTATCGCAAAACATTTCAACGTGTTCCATTCGATGTGATGAAAAAATAATAATACTTCCTTTTTCTTTAAATTCTTTCATAACTTCAACAAATAAAGCAACATTAATAGGATCTAATCCTGTAAAAGGTTCATCTAATATCAGTAATTTAGGTTCATTGATAATAGCCGTTATAAATTGAATTTTTTGTTGATTTCCTTTAGATAATTCTTTAATTTTTCTTTCCCTATATTCTTTTATATGAAATCTTTCTAACCAATAATCTAATTTTTCTAAGATTTCTTTTTCTTTCATTCCTTTTAAGATTCCATACATTATAACTTGTTCTTTAACTGTTAATTTAGTAAGTAAACTTCTTTCTTCTGTTAAAAAACCGATTTGGTTAGTATTACTATAATTAATCGGTTGATCATCTAGAGTAATACTACCACTACTCATTTCAAGTAAGCCAATAATCATTCTAAAAGTTGTTGTTTTTCCAGCTCCATTAACACCTAATAAGCCAAAAATTTCACCATTATTAACTTCAAATGATAAATTATCAACTGCTAAATTTTCTCCATAATATTTAGTTACATTATCTACTTTTAACATTTTACCCTCCTAAGCAAAAACTGTTAACTTAGTTAACAGCTTAAAAACTCATTAATTCATTTTCTTTTTCTTTTAAATGATCATCAACTATTTTATTATATTTATTAATTAATTCTTGAATATCTTCTAATTCTAATTTTTCTTCATCTTCTGGTAATTCTAATTT
>CANQZH010000069.1 GCA_947628245.1 uncultured Bacilli bacterium
AATAAAAAAATTAATCCCCAAACAACATTAATCATATTTGATGAAATACAAGAATGTCCTAATGCCTTAAATTCTTTAAAATATTTTTGTGAAGAAGCAAATGAGTATCATATTGCTTGTGCTGGTTCATTACTTGGCATTAGATTATCTCACACATCATTTCCAGTTGGCAAAGTAGAATTTTTAAATTTATATCCTATGACTTTTAGTGAATTTTTAATTGCTGATCATTTAGAAAATTTAGTGGAAATGATGAAACAAATAAAAAAAATAAAAGAAATTCCTAAAATTTTTGAATCTCAGCTTTTAGAAAGATTAAAAATTTATTATATAGTTGGAGGTATGCCTGAGGTAGTATATAGTTGGGTAAATGATAAAGATATTGAAAAGGTAAATAAAATCCAAAAAAATATATTAGAAACATATGAAAATGATTTTGCTAAACATACGGATGCTAAAGAAGCAAATAAAATATCTTTGATTTGGAATGGAATTCCTTCTCAATTAGCCAAAGAAAACAAAAAATTTTTATATCAAGTAGTAAAAGAAGGCGCACGCGCAAGAGAATATGAAAGTGCTTTAAATTGGTTAAATGATGCAAATTTAATATCAAAATGTTATCTTGTGAAGAAATGTTCTTTTCCTCTTAAAGCATATCAAGATTTATCTGCTTTTAAAATTTATATGTTAGACGTAGGATTACTAAGAAGAATGTCTAATTTAGATGCCAAAGTTATACTAGAACAAAATAAATTATTAGAAGAATTTAAAGGATCGTTTACAGAAAATTTTGTTTCTAATATACTTACTTATTTAACAAATGAAAACACTAATTATTATACCTTTGATCGAAATGAAATTGATTTTGTAATTCAAAAGAATAATCAAATTATTCCTATTGAAGTAAAATCAAATAAAAATACCAATCAAAAAAGTTTAACTAAATATAATAAAGATAATGATAATAAAATATCTTTTAGATTTTCTACTAACAATTTAAGTAAAAATGGCAAAATTGTTAATATTCCCTTATATTTTATTGAATATATGAATGAATTGGAATTAGAAGATTAAAATTTTGAAACATTTAATTTTAAAAAAAATATAACAACTTTTAAAAGAGTCTTTGAAATAACTTATAATTGACATATAAACTTAATAGTGTATAATAATGTAAAAAAATTACATTTATTAGTTTAAAAAAGTAAATTTTTTACACAAATATTGTATAATATTATTAGGAGATGGTAGAAATGTTAACGAGTATTACTTTGAAAGACTATACTACTTTTATTAATGAAACAACATTTGATTTTAATGCAACCAATTATAAGATTTTAGAAAACACTAATGTTGGTAGCAATAGAGTTTTAAAAGGTGCTTTATTTATCGGTGAAAATGCTTCTGGTAAAACCCAAGTATTAAAAGCTATTATTTTATTGTTAAATTTGCTTTTAGAAAATGCTGAACAAAATTTCTTTTTTAGTAAATCATTATATACAAAGGGTACCAAATATAGCTTAGGTTATAAATTTAATGTTGATGGAAATGAAATTAAATATTATGTTGAATTTGATGCAAATTTAATTAATATGGAAAAATTATTTGTTAATAATGAATTAAAAATTGAAAGATTAAAAAATAATGGTAAAACTTTTTTTGGTGAAGAAAAAGAATTTAATGAATTAAATTATACTTTATCTTTAGTAAAATTAGAGTATTATAATTCTAGATTTAATAATGATATTATTCTTAATAAATGGTTTGATTTTCTAAAAAATTCAATATATATGAATTGTTTATATGGTTCTATTAAATCTTATAATCCAGTTAGAATTTCAGAACAAGTTATTAGTAAATATGCCGAAGATAATGATGCTACTAAACTAAATCATTTCATTAATAAAATAGGTTATAATAGTGAAATTGTTTTTAAAAAAGAAGTGTCAAATGATGATAATACAATGATTATTAATTCCGATTCAGAAACAATTTGTATTAAGAAAAAAGGTACTAATATTGCTTTACCTTTACAATTAGAATCGGCTGGAAATAAAGCTTTTATGACGGCTATATTACCAATTATATTTTCTACTATGAATGATTGTATGATTATAATAGATGAATTTAGTAGTGGGCTTCATAATGAATTAGAAGAAGCATTAGTTAAATATTTTTATAATAATAGTAATAACTCTCAAATGTTTTTTACATCACATTCAACTAATTTATTAGATACTTCAATTATTAGACCAGATCAAGTTTATGCATTTAAATTTGATGCTAAAAAGGGAACTTTAATAAAAAGATTTTCTGATGAAAATCCAAGAGAATCACAAAATATGGAAAAAATGTACTTAAATGGAGTTTTTGATGGAATGCCTAAATACAACAAAGAATTTAAAAATTAATAAAAATAAATCTATTGGGGTAGTAATTGTGGTTGTTGAAGGTGAATCAGAAGAATTTAAATTATTAAAATATATATTTACTAAGATATTGAATTATAATTATATTTCTTTGAAAAGAAATATAATTATGGCTGATGAATTTAGGAGTAAGACTAATCCTAATTCTACAATAATAGTAGCAAATACTAGTAATTCTAATATAAAATCTATTATGGATAATCAAGATAGGTTATATAATTTTTTAAAAATAGAGTTTAAAAGAAGTTTAAAAAATGTGCCTATTTATATATTATGGGATAGAGATGCTGATTCAAATAAAAAGAAAACGGTTTTAAAAGCACTTAAAACTTTTAAAAATGCAATGGATAATGATGAAGATATAAATGGAATATTATTATTAAGTTATCCTTGTGTTGAAAGTTATGAATTAGCAAATTTTAATAAACAATTATATAGAAAAGTGTTCTCAACAAGTGAAGAAGCTAAAAAATTATTTAAAGCAAAAAGATATTTTTTAACAAATATTAGTACTCAAACCTTAATTAATGCTGTTGGAAATATGCATAGAACTATGAATAAATATGGCATCGTTAAATATGATCCATCGGATTTTTACCGAATTAATAAAAAAATATTTGATATAGAAGAAGAAAAGTATGAATTAGAAAAAGGATATGATGCTCTTTCTTTAATTTCTATTATGCTTATAGATTTAGGAATAATTTATGCTGATTATAAAAAATGAAAATCATTTTAGATATTCTAATAAGAGATTTTCATTTTTGTTTTCATAAATAATTGAATAAAGAATATTTATTATTTCTAATTTATAATTGTGTTTCTTTAAATAATTAAATAAGTTTTTTAGCATTGTATAACCTTCAACTGTAGTACTATTTAAATAATCTTGGGCTTTTTCTTTATTATTTACTAAAGTTTTACCAAAAATAAAGTTTCTTGAATTAAAACTAGTTCCTGTTAAGAAATAATCGCCAATTGTTCCATAAAGGATTGAAAAATTTTTGATTTCTTGTAAAACTTTAGTTAAATAGGTTATAACAGTTGAATAAGAATTTGTTAATTCATAAATTATTCCTGAACCAATAGCTATTATATTTTTAAAAATACTGTAGAATTCTAAATTTGGTTCAAAAGATGTATCAATACTAAGATAATTTGGAAAAATTTGCTTTAGTAAATTATGATCATTTTGAGATAAAGTAAATCCTACTGGAACTTTTTTTCTTAAATCATTAGCTAAATTAGGTCCAGCTATAAAATAAATATTATCTTGTTTTAATTTTTTCTTAGCATAAGCTGTTAAAAATTCATTTTTAAGCATTCCTTTCGTGCCAATATAAATAGGAATATTTTGCTTTAATTCTATCTTATCAATAACTTCTTTGAAATAGTTGGAAGATACTAGAATAAATATCACATTTGCCTTTTTAATTGATTCATTAAGATTAGTTGTAAATTGGAGATTAGGTAATTCTTTTTTTAAATTATTGATTTTTGTTTCTTGATGAACCCACATTGTAATATTATTTTGTTCAAGTAAAGAAACTATGCCTTTAGCAAAAGCTCCACAGCCAATAATAGTTATATTCATTATTTTTCTCCTTTCATTTCTTTATGTATTTTATTTAAGTTAGCTTCATATTTATTATTTTTAGGTTGATAATATTTTTTACCTAATAATTCTTTGGGTAAATAATCTTGTTTAACATAACTATTTGGATAATTATGAGGATATAAATATGTTGTTGAAGTCGTTTTAATATGATTTGGAACATTTCCAGTCGTGCCTTTTCGAATGTCATTTAAAGCTTCATCACCAGCTATATGAGCTGAATTTGATTTAGGAGATAAAGCCATTTCAGTTACGACTACTTGAAGGGGAATTCTAGCTTCAGGTAAACCTACTAATTCTGAAGCTGAAATTGCAGCCATTACTTTAGGTCCTATAGATGGGTTTGCTAGTCCAATATCTTCATAGGCTATTACACTCATTCTTCTATAAATACTATCTAAATCACCAGCTTCAATTAATCTACTTAAATAGTGAAGGGATGCGTCAACATCACTTCCTCTAATAGATTTTTGAAAAGCTGATAAAACATCATAATGTCCATCTTCATTTTTGTCGTGAAAAAATATTGGTTTAGTTCCCATTTCTTTTAATAAATCTAAAGTTATATGATGATTAGTTGAACTATAGTAAGCAATTTCTAATTCTGATATAGCGTTTCTTAAGTCTCCTGAACTTGCTTTAGCAATGACCTTTAAAACTTCATCGTCTACATCTATACTTTCTAAATAAGTACAAGCTTTTTTTAAGCCACTTATAATCTCGTCAATACTAAGTTCCTTAAGTTCAAATATTTTAACTCGTGATCTAATTGCAGGATTTATTTTATGATAGGGATTTGATGTTGTAAGACCAATTAAGGTAATTAAGCCTGTTTCTAAGTGGGATAAAAGTAAATCTTGTTTATCTTTATTCATTCTATGGATTTCATCAATAATTAAAATCATATTCCCATACATTTTAGCTTCAGCAATAGCTATATCAAAATCTTGTTTATTATTAATTGTTGCATTTAAAAATTTATGAGGTAAACCTAATTCTTTAACAATAGCGTTAGCAATAGATGTTTTACCAATTCCTGGTTTGCCATATAAAATAATCGAACATAAATGATTATTTAAAACTAAATTTGAAAGAATTTTACCTTCACCAATTAAATGTTTTTGACCAATTACTTCACTTAATTTAGTTGGTCGCATTTTATTTGCTAAATTTTCCATTCAACCACCAATACTATTATATAAAACATTCGTTTGACAATCAAGTTTTTAATCGTTATACTAATTATAAAGGAGTCTATATGAAAAATGAATATTGTGATTTATATTTAAATTATTTAAAATATGAAAAAAAATTAAGTAATAATACCATTATTTCTTATCAAATGGAATTAGAAGAATTTGCTAATTTTTTTAATAATAAAAATTTATTTAAATTACAAGATCAAGATCTTAATAAATTTTTAAAATATTTAGATAATGATAAAGGAGTAGGGGCTAAAACTAAAGCTCATTATATAACGGTTATTAATAATTTTTATACGTTTTGCCTAAAAGAAGAATATATTACTAGTAATCCTTGTGAAGCAATTTGGCAACCAAAATTAGAAAAAAAGTTACCTCAAGTTTTATCATATGAAGAAGTAGATAAATTACTTGATGTAAATATTAATAATGCTTATAATGCTCGAACTAAAGCTATGTTAGAATTAATTTATGCTACAGGAATAAGAGTTAGTGAGTTAATATCATTAAAGTTTAATCATCTTGATTTATTTAACGATGTTATTAAGGTAGAGGGAAAGGGTAGTAAAGAAAGAATAGTTCCGATTAATCAAAGTGCTAAAAAATATTTAGAAATTTATTTAAATGAATATCGTTCTAGTTTAATTAAAAAAGGGAAAAGTTGTGATTATATATTTTTAAATAATCGTGGGTTAGGAATAACTAGACAAGGCTTTTTTAAATTACTTAAACAACGGGCTAAAGAGGTAAATATCAATAAAGATATTAGTCCTCATACTCTAAGACATTCTTTTGCTACTCATCTTTTAGCTAATGGCGCTGATCTAAGAGTAATTCAAGAACTTTTAGGCCATAGTGATATTTCAACTACTCAAATATATACTCACTTAACTAATGAACAGTTAAAAAAAGAATATTTAGAAGCTCATCCACGAGCTAAAAAATAGGAAGAAACAATAAAGTTCGTTTCTTCCTTTAAACTAACAATCTCTTCTATTATTTTTTTCGTTTCTTTCATTGTTGTTTTTTTGTTCTTCTCTTCTACTAGAGTTAGAACGTTGTTCTCTGCTGCTTTGATTTCTTTTAGAATTGTTGTTAGAACGATTTTGTCTTTCATTA
>CANQZH010000070.1 GCA_947628245.1 uncultured Bacilli bacterium
TCATAACTATATTCACTAGCTATCATTTTTTTTACTCCTTTACATAATCACAGTTCATACAACAAACCTTATCTTTTTTTTCAACTAATAAGCTTTGACATTTTGGACAAAGTTCCCCTGTTGGTTTATCCCAAGTTGCAAAATTACATTTTGGATAATTATTACAACCATAAAATATTTTACCTCTTTTAGTTTTTCTTTCAACTAAATTACCATTACAATTAGGACATTTACAAACTTCTACTACTTCTTTTTGAACTTTTTTAATATATTTACATTTTGGATAATTTGAACAAGCTGTAAATTCACCATATTTACCTCTTCTAATAACTAAAGGATTACCACACTCTGGACACACTTCTCCAGTTTCTTTGGCTTCCTTTTTCTCCATTTTAGAAAAAGCTGTTTCAACTAATGGTTCAAAATCATTATAGAAATCTTTTAAAACTTTAATATGATCTAATTTATCTAAGGCAATTAAATCTAAATCATTTTCCATATTAGCTGTATATTTAACATTAATTATATCTTTAAAAAATTCTTGTAATTTATCAGTTGTTTCGATTCCTACTTCAGTTGGAAAAAACTTTTTATCTTCTAATTTAACATATTCTCTTTCTTTTAAAGTTGTAATTATAGGAGCATAGGTACTAGGTCTTCCTATTCCCAAACTTTCCATTTCTTTAATTAATGAACTTTCAGTATATCTTGGTTCTGGTTTAGTAAAATGTTGTTCTTTTTTTATTTCATTTGCTACTACAACATTACTTTGATAAGATTTTAAATCTGGTAAAATTGTATCTTTTTGTTCTTCAAATTGATCATAAACTTTTAAATATCCATCAAAGGTTAAAACTGAACCAGTTGCTTTAAATAGATAATCATTATTTTCTAATAATACGGTTGTATTATTTAATTTAGCAGGAGCCATAATACTTGCTAAAGCTCTTTTATAAATTAAATTATATAATTTATATTCTTCATTTGTTAAATACTTTTTAATACTTTCAGGAGTTCTTGTAATACTTGTTGGTCTAATACCTTCGTGAGCATCTTGAACATTTTCTTTTTTCTTACTTACTTTTACTGAACCAACATATTCTTTACCATAATTATTTTCAATAAACTTTTTAGTTTCGCCTACAAACTCAGGACTAACTCGATCTGAATCAGTACGCATATATGTAATTAAACCAACACTCTCGCCTCCAAGACTAACTCCTTCATATAGTTTTTGGGCAATTCGCATTGTACTTGCAGGTGCCAAATTAAGTTTTGAAGAAGCAAGTTGTTGCATTGTTGTTGTTTTAAATACTGGTTTACTACTTCTTTTACTTTCTTTTTCTAAAACACTTTGAATTTTAAAAGATTTATTTAATTTATCTAAAATTTCATTTGCTTCATCTTCACTAGAAATTTTAATTTTTTTATCTTTATATTTTTCTAATTCAGCTTCAAAATCATTAAATAAAGCAGTGATAGTCCAATATTCTTCCGGAATAAAAGCTTCAATTTGTCTTTCCCTGTCAACAATTAATTTTAAAGCAACACTTTGAACTCTACCAGCAGATTTACCACCTGTTTTACTTTGCATTAATTTACTTAATCTAAAACCAATAATTCGATCTAAAATTCTTCTTGTTTCTTGGCTTTTAACTAATTCATCATCTATTTTTCTTGGATTATTAATAGCATTTAAAACAACATTTTTAGTTATTTCATTAAAAGTTACTCGAACATAATCTTTATCTTTTAACTTTAAAGCTTCTTTTAAATGCCAAGAAATAGCTTCTCCTTCTCGGTCTGGGTCAGTTGCTAAATAAACTAAATCAGCATTACTAACATCTTTTTTTAATTCACTAATTAATTTTTTCTTTCCTTTAATGGGAATATATGTAGCTTTAAAATCACCATCAACATCTACACCTAAACCAAATTTACCAGATGTTGCTAAATCCATAATATGACCTTTACTAGACACTACTTTAAAATCTTTGCCTAAAAAAGCCCCGATAGTTTTACTTTTATGTGGAGATTCCACAATCATTAATTTACTCATTATCTAATCCTTTCTTATAATGCTCTAGACCTTCTTCTAAGTAATTAAAATAATTTTCACTAATAGCTAAATTACTCATTCTAATTTTATTCATTACATCTTGATTAATTCTTTGCAACTCTTCTGTAGTATATACCTTTTGCCCTAGATAATCAATACTTGAATTAGCCGCATTATAAATTGCCACATCATCTTGCCAAGAACCATCAGCATAAATAACCCGATTAGTTAAATTATCACTAAATAAATCTTCGCCTAAATATAATCTTGGATCATAATCTAAATCAAATAAATTAGCAATTGTTGGAGTTAAATTGATATATGAATTATTTGTTTCAAATGTTTCTTTTTCTAACTCTGGATTATATATTAAAAATGGTGTTTTTTCAATTTCAAAACCTTTTGAAACATCATAAGGTAAAAATGAATCTACTTCATCATCGGTTAAAGCATAAGGATAATGATCACCATATAAAACTATAACCGTATCATCTAAACGATCATTTTCTTCTAATTCATCTAATAGTACACCTAAGGCATCATCAGTTACTTTAACTTTAGATAAATAATATTTTACAGAATCATCATAATCATCATCAAAATAATCATAATATAAATCACCTAAATCAGATTCTCCATAAGGATGATGAGCACTTACAGTTGTAAACCAAACGAAAAATTTATCTTCATTAATAAAATAAGGCATTATTTCTTTTAAATATTCTGCATCATTAGGCCAATGTAAAGATTCAAAATTATAATCTTTTAAATCAGTTATATCATAAAAATTACTACTTCCTAAATTTTTATGAATTGTTTTACGAACATAAAAATCTTCATTATAATCGTGAAAACTCATTGTTTTATAACCAGCTTTATTAAATAAATTAAAGATTGATTCAAAATAAGTATTATCTTTATAAATATTACCAGTACAAATATTATTAATGGTATATAAAGAAGTCATCCCACTTTCTTCATTATTAATAGTTGAACAAGAATTTCTAGGACTATAATTATTTTCCCAATACCAACCATTTTCTAAAAGTCTTGCAAAATTAGGAAAATATGTTGGATTAGTAATAACCGTATTAACTGATTCTAACATTAAAACAATTAAATTTTTATCTTTAAAATAACCAGTATAATCATTTTTCTTAGTTATTGTTCGATTCATAAAATAACTATTTAAATTTTTATAAGTAGTATCATTTGTCGATTCTTGTAACATTTTCCAAGCTGTATCATCTATTTTACGAGAATTTTCATCTTCTTCTACTTCATCAGTATTAATCATAACATTTCCCTCATCTTGATAAGGAATAATTAAAGCTTTTAAATCTAGTAAGCCATACATCGTAGATCCAAACTGATTAACCGCTATACTAGAATTAACTGGATTATGAAAAGCTTCAAGATTAGATACTAATTGTAAAGGATTTTGCATAAAAGGAATAATTAAAGTTAAGTAATAAATAAAGATGGTACCAAGAAAAATTAAAAAGATAGATAAACGATTTTTAAAATCAAAAAAGACTTTTGGCTCTTCTTTATGATGCATCATTATTAAATAAATAAGATAAATAATAGTTGGAAATAAAATTAAATAATATTCTAATTTTAAACTTTTAATAAAATCTATTATATAGCTAGTAACTGCTCCAAATTGCGAACTAGTTCCTAAAGACATATAAATTCCTATAAAATTTAATAATCCTGCTTGAGCCATTGCATAAATAGATATAAAGAGTAAAAGAATAAAATTAATAATTCTAGTAGTTTTAATATTATGAAAAAAAGACGTTATAAAATTAAAAACAATACATATAGCTAAAGAACTTAACATTATTCTAAAAGTTGCATATGAGAAAACATTATAGTTTTCAACAACCCGAAAAATAAGCTCTACTGCCCAAAAATAAATAGTTATTATTAAAGTTTCAAGCCAAAATTGTTTATTTATTTTTAACTTCACAACTACCACCTTTATTAATTAAATCACGAACTGGACGATAAGTAAACCTATAATCTTTAGTTGGACCGTAAAGTTCTAAAAGCTCTAAATGTCTTTTAGTTGGATATCCTTTATGTTTTTCAAATTCATATTTAGGATATTTTAAAGCCATTTCTTTCATTATATTATCTCTTGTAACTTTAGCAATTACACTGGCAGCCGCAATTGATAAGGATAAGGCATCCCCGTGAATAATTGATAAGACAGGAAGCTCATAACCAGGCATTGGCATGGCATCAGTTAAAACATAATCTGGTTTAACTTTTAATTTACTGATAGCCTCTTTCATTGCTAGACGACTTGCTTCATAAATATTTATTTCATCTATTTTTTTAGCATCAACTATCCCAATACCATAACTAATAGCATCTTCTTTAATTTTATTAAAATAATATTCTCGCTTTTTTTCACTTAATTGTTTCGAATCAGTTAAACCAGCAAGTTCATAATCAACTGGTAAGATTACAGCCCCAGCTACAACAGGTCCAACTAAAGGTCCACGCCCTGCTTCATCGCAACCACAAATTAACTTATAGCCTTGTTTATATAACTCTTTTTCATATTTTTTCATATCTACTACAGTTTTCACTTTTATTCACCCTTATCTATTATCAAATGTAATATTTTTTATAACGGAACTTCTAATATCATTAATTATTTTTTTAGAAACAAGATCATAATCTACTTCACCATTTCTAATAGCTCCAATTTTCTTAGCAATTATTTCATAAACTTCTTCAAAATCATCAATATCAAGAATACCATATCTTTCTTTTAAGATTGTTGGATAATATTCGTGTAATTTTTTAATAATATGAACGGCAACATCATTAATTGGTAATATTTCTTCTTTAATTGCTGTAAAAGTTGCTAAATTTAAAGCTTCTTCTTCTTGATTTAATTTAGGCCATAAAATACCTGGAGTATCTAAAAGTAATAAATCATTTTTAGCTTTTAACCAAGTTAAATTTTTGGTAACACCAGGAGCATTTTCTACTTTAGCAACTTTTTTACCACATAATTTATTAATTAAAGTTGATTTACCAACATTAGGTATTCCAATAACTAAAGATCGAATTTCATTTTTTAATAAACCTTTATTTTTTCTTTTGACTAAAATATCTTGCATTAAATTAAATGTTGTTTCATAAATTAAATTAATATCTTTATTATCATTTAAATCAACTAATAATACTTTATAACCTAAATTTTCATAATATTTAACCCAATTATTAGTATATTTTAAATCACATAAATCCTTTTTAGTCATTATTAAAATTTTAGGTTTATTACCAATTATATCATAAATATCTTTAATTTTAGATGAAAAGGGAATTCTTGCATCAACTAATTCATAAACAATATCAATTAAATCATATTTTTCTCTAATCATTCTTTTAGTTTTAGCCATATGTCCAGGATACCAGTTAATTCCGACTGATGTTAATCTTTTTTCTCGATTATTTTTTGCATTATTTTTATTCATTTTTATCACTTCCATAAACTATTTAACTTCTTCAAGTTTTTCTTGTTCCCTATTTTCCAATTGTTTCTTTTCTCTTTCAAGTTCTTTTAAACTTTTCTTAGGTGTCGGCATTTCTTCAGGCATCATTCCACCAATATCTTGAATAGCTTTTCGTACCTTTTTACCAACTTCATAGTGAACAGCCTTGGCATTATTCTCACCTTGTACATTATCTTTAATTAATCTTTGTTTCGTTTGATTTATTCTAAATAGATTTGCAATTAATTCATCTTCATTCATATTATCTAGTATATCTTCTCTATAACGCAATTTCTTTCTTTTAAAAATATCATCAGCTGTCTCCCATTATATAATCCCTTATATCCTGCATTATGAAATTCTGCCATATTTTTAACACCAGCAGATGAAGCAACTTTTTGAAGTGTATAATTACCTTGCCTAGTTAACTTCCTTTGATAAAACCTTTTTTCATCGTCTGATAAAGATTCATATTCTTGCTCTGTAATTTCTTGTTTCCTTGTTTGAATAGCAAAATAAGTTTGCCCTAAAGCAACTACATCTTTACTTGGATCAGCATTTTGTACTATTAGATAACATATGTATCTCGATAGTTTATAATCTTGTATGTTAACATTAGCATTATTGTTTCTCTTCGACAACTTGTTGACTTCAACGAGTTGTTCATCTGCATTCAATCCTGAGTTTTTACAAGCAACTTTTGCTTTATTTAAAACTTTTAAAAAGTTGCGCCAATCACTATATTCTAATGCCTTTGAAAGTTCCCTAGCATA
>CANQZH010000071.1 GCA_947628245.1 uncultured Bacilli bacterium
TATAATGCTACTTTTCCTTTTGATGTTGATAAAGCCTATGCTGATTATCATTAACACCACCAATCTAATACACAGCACATAAAAATATATTTTACTTCTTTTAATTTAGTTACAGTTATTCCCTTATTTAATTTTACATCAATAGGAGAAGTATCAATAACAAAATCAACTTCGTGACTATTTAATAAATCAATTAATGTATGAGTTCCACCTGTTATAATAGTTATCTCAATATTAGGATATTTTTTATGAAAAGCAACTATTTTATCAAATAAAAGAAATGAACCAATATTAGAAGGCATACCTATAGCCAATTTTCCTCTTTCTAAATTATCATTTTCTAATATATTTCTTTCAGCTAAAACCAAATTATGATATGATTTTTCAACATAATAAAATAATTCTTTTCCTTTTTCCGTTAATTCAACTCCATTTAATTTTCTAATAAACAATTTTGTCTTTAATTCATCTTCTAATTTTTTTATAGATTTACTTATCGCTGGTTGAGAAGTATAACTTTTTTCAGCTGCTTTAGAAATACTACCTAATTTTGCAACATCATAAAAAGTTTTATATAAATTTAAATTAATATTACTTCTATACATTTAAATCACCTATAAATATTATTATAAAAGAAAAAAGCCTCTTTTAAAAGGCTAAAAGTTTTATTCATCTAATATATCAATATTATATTTTTTTAAACTATTATCATATGTTACTTTTATTTTAGTATCCTTAAAATCAAAATCATCAGTTAATATTAAATATCCTTTATCTGCTAAATCCTTACCATATAAATAATTTTCAGCATCTTTTTTAAACTCTTTTTCATTAGCTTTAATATAAGCCTCCGTTGCAATTTTAATTGTATTTTTTCCTTCTTCTAAAATAGCATCTTCATCATTAATATTTTGATAAGCAAAACTAACTCTTGTAATAGCAACCCCAAAAGCTACTGTAATAATAGCTAATAATATAATTAATTCTTTAATTGCATATCCTTTATTATTCAATTTATTCACCTACTCTATAAGTATTTTAACATACCCTAAAAAGAATGTAAATTCTAAAAAAAAATAACAAATCTTTATAATCTGTTATTTAACATCTTTTAAAATAGCTTCATAAGAACCATTTGGACTTTCAACAGTAATTTTATCACCTTTCTTATGACCAATTACAGCTTTTCCAATTGGGCTTTCATTAGATATTTTATTTTCTAAAGGATCAGCTTCCATTGAACCTACTAATTCATATTCTTCAGTTTCCCCATCATCATATAAAATAACAATAGTTGAACCAACTCCAGCAGCTCCTTCACTACTTCCCTCAGCAATTTTACTATGTTCTAATTTAAATTCTAATTCTTTAATACGAGCTTCAACTTGAGCTTGTTCATTTCTAGCTGCATCATAATCAGAATTTTCTGATAAATCACCTTGAGCTCTAGCATCTTTTAAATCTTTAATAACTCTTGGTCTTACTACTGTCTTTAATTCTTGTAACTCCTGTTCTAATTCTAAATAACCATTAGGAGTTAAAATAATTGTTTCTTCATTTTGCATATAATTCATCTCTTTCTATAAATTTTATACTTGCTAATATTACAATAAATATGTTTATTTGTCAATCTTTATCCGCATCATATCATCTTTTTTTAATTTATTTAAAACTTTAAGTTTAACAATCATTCTTGGATGATTAGCACATTCAATAATATTATCATCTATATCATATATTTTATTAATTTGATAAGTAAATGTTTCCATATTAGGTCCAAAAAATTCTACATAATCACCATTTTTAAATAAATTACGTTCTTCAATAGTAGCCATATGCGTTTTTTCATCATAATCAATTACTAAACCTAAAAAATCTTGATTAGATTCTTCTTTTCTTCCTAAATAATATTGATCATCATAAGAAGGCAACTTTTGAAAAAATTGAGGAACTGATTCACGATTAGCACACCGATTTAAAACTTTTAAATAATAATCTAAATCTTTAATAGTTAAAGTATTACTTAATAATTTATCAATCATTCTTCGATAACATAAAATAACAGTTGCTAAATAATATATTCCTCTCATTCTACCTTCTATTTTAAAAGAATTAACCCCTATATCAATCATTTCTTTCATATAATTAACTAAATTTAAATCTTTACTTGACATACTAAATACTTCATCTTTATTAGTTTTAAAAGTCCAACGACAAACCTGAGCACAACCTCCTCTATTAGCATCTCGATTAGTTAAAACATTAGACATAATACAACGTCCAGACATACTAGTACACATTGCTCCATAAATAAAACATTCTAATTCTAAATTAGTAGTCTCTTTAATTTTTTTAATATCTTCTTTAGAAGCTTCTCTTGCCAAAACAATTCTTTTAACATCATATTCTTGATAAAATTTAGCAGCATACTCATTTAAAACACTAGCTTGAGTTGATAAATGAACCTCTAAATTAATTTTTTCTCTTTTAATTAAATCTAAAACATATAAATCACTAGCAATAATAGCATCTACACCAATTTCACTTAAACTAATTAAATATTCTTTTAAATCATCTAAATCTTCATTATGTAAAATAATATTAACCGTTACATAAACTTTTTTCTTTAAATTATGAGCATATAATACAGCTTCTTCAATCTCTTTTAAACTAAAATTCTTAGCATTAGCTCTTAAACTATATTTTGTCCCACCAATATATACAGCATCAGCTCCATATAAAAAAGCAATTTTTAATTTTTCTAAATCACCAGCTGGAGCAAGTAATTCAATTTTTTTCATTTTGACCCCCTTGTTTTAACTTATAAATGGTTTTTTGTTGTAAAAAACCTGTTGTTTGTTTTTCAATTTTATTATTAAGAAAAGCTTTAATTAATTCATCAGTATCTAAATTAGTCTCAAAAGAATTAATTAAAAAAGCTAAAACATTATCTTCATCTTTTAACATATGAGCATTATATATTTTATCATCATATAAAACTGTCCCATAATTATTTTCTACACTAAAAAAAGGCATATTACTAATACTTTCATTTAATTTTAAAATTTCATCAGCTTGATAACCAAAATTAAGAGCATAATTAGTATTTAAAGTTCTTCTTGAATACATATAACTTAAATGACCTAAACCATACAAAACAACTTTTTTATCAACCATTTTTAATATTTCTTTAGTTTCATCTAAAGTAATATCAGGAGAAATAACAACTGAATCAACTTTTTTTAAATAAGCATTAATAGTTTGATAATTACAATTAGAATGAACAGTATATAATATTTTAGTTAATTTTAAATCTTTAACTAATTCATAAACTCCTAAATCTTCAAAAATAATTCCCTTAATATTAGAAGGAAGATTATATAATATATCTTTTAAAGCATTAATACTTAAAGTATCTAATAAACGATTTAAATATAAATAAGCATTAGAAACTTTTATATCTTCTATATTATAAGTTTTAGTAAAACCAACACAAAAAGAAGATAATGGAAAAACATAATTTACATTATCATATTCTTTTAAACTAATACTATCACTAACAATAATTAAAAAATTAAGCTGTTTCATCTTTTCTTACACTTATACTCAATCCATCGCCAACATCATAAAATTTAGTAGTATATTCTTCATTAGTATTTAAAAATTCAATATACCCTTCAATTTTCTTAACAAGTTGTCTTAGATTTTTACTTTCTATTTCATCAGAATGTCCAACATAACCGTGAAATTTTAAATTATCAGTTATAATTGCTCCACCCGGTGCTAAAAAATATTTATATTTTTCAAAAAACTTCATATTTTGCCCTTTAGCCGCATCAATAAAGATTAAATCATATTTATTTTCTTCAGATAAATTTAAATCTAATGCATCTTGAAAAACAACATTTACTTTTTGATCAAAATCACATTTTTTAACATTTTTTAAACATTCCATATAATTAATTTCATCTTTTTCAATAGTAGTTACTTTAACATCAGGATTACTAGAAGCCATTAAAATAGCTGAATATCCTATAGCTCCTCCTATTTCTAAGATATTAGTATAATTATTATTTTTAATAAACTTCATAATAAAGGCAATAGCATCTTTTCTAATAATTGGAACATTATGATCTTTAGCATAATTTTCCATTTCTATTATTAATTCTTTCATTTTTTTATTCACTACTTTCTAAATACATCCTTTAGTAGATAACTCGGTAGTTTTTGCATAAAATTCATCAGCAGTAGTTAAAAAGGTTATCTGCCCTGTACAAGTATCCGCGACAAAATAATAATAATTAGTAGCACTTGGCTTTAAAGATGCTGTGATACTTGATAATGATGGACTACAAATCGGTCCAATAGGTAGTTTACCATTCATTTTACCATTCGTCAATCTTGTATTATAAGCATTATCATCATTTAAAACATCCCAAGTCTCAGAATCTTTACCCATTTCTTTTCGAGCACCATAAAAAGCTGTAACATCACTACCTAAACTCCAATTTTCAACAAGTCTTTTATAAAAAACTTGAGCAACTGTAGCACGATCATTATCCGTATTAGCTTCTTTTTCAATAATAGAAGCCATTGTTAATAATTCGTGAATACTATAATTATTAGCAAGCATCTCATCTTTATATGCTTCTAATTTACTTGCTGTATGATCTAAAATAGTAGTTATAACTTCTTGAGGTGTAACATTATTTAAAAATTCATAAGTATCAGGAAATAAATAACCTTCTAAAGGATAATATATTCCATCATTTAAAATATCTGAAGATAAAAACCAATAATTAGGTATTAAACTTTCAATATATTCTAAATCATTAGCTACACTTAAAAAATCTTCTTTAGTAAAATCTAATTGTTTAGATAAATCTAAAGCATAATCAACTAATCTTTTACCTTCAATTAAAGTAATAGTAGAAGAATTAATCTTAACATCTCCTAAACTAAATTTATTTAACATATCCTTTGGATTCATACTAGAACTAAGTTCATAATCTCCAGCTTGAATATTTATCTTATTAAAAAACAAATACATATCTAAAGCATATTCACTTTTAATTAAACCAGCTTTAGCCAAATTTTTAGCAATTATTGTTTTACTAGTTCCCGGTTCAATAGTAAAAATAACCAAATTATCATTATTATCTTTAGGACCAATTCCCCAAAAATAAAAACTAACTCCTCCAATAATTAATAAAACAAAAACTCCTAAAATAATTAACCATACCTTTTTCATTCTATCCCTCTTTACTCTTTTCTTCTAATTTAGCTAATATGGATTCAACAGTAAACCACTCTTCATCACTTTCTAATGGCAATAACTCTTTCTTCTCGCCATTTTCCACATAAATATTAGCATATACTCTTTTAGAACCAGCTTCATCAATTGTATTATCCGTATATACTATATAATTTTTATCACTATCTTTAGGACTAAATAAAAATAAAACTTCACATTCCTTAATTTTTCCTTTATCATCTTTGATTTTAATAACACTACAAGTTTTGTTCATTCAAAGACTTCCTTTCTTTTAAATAGGTATCTAAAATAATAGCAGATGCCACATTATCAATATTTTTTTTTCTTTTTTTACGACTATGATTAGACAAAATTAAAATTCTTTCGGCTTCAACAGTTGATAAACGTTCATCTATTAAATGAATTGGTAAAGTAAAATGTTTACTAAGAATATCCCGAAATTTTAAACTTCTTTCTGAAGCAAAACCTAATGAATTATCCATATTTTTAGGTAAGCCTAAAACAAAATCAGTTATTTCATTTTCTAAGACAATATCTTTTATCATTGGAATACAAGATTCAAAATCACCTTCATTAATAAAAAGAGTCTTATAAGGACAAGCAATTTGATTAGTTTTATCACTTATTGATAAACCAACAGTTTTACTTCCAACATCTAAACCTAAAAATCTCATTTTAAAGCTTCTCTTAATAGATAAGCTAATATTTCAGCTCGTTCTAAACTTTCAATTTTACTTCTAGCATCTTGAAAAGTAGAAATATAACCCGGATCGCCACTAATTAGATAACCAACTAATTGTTTAATAGGATCATAACCTTTCAAAGAAAGACTTTCACATATTTCTTTTAAAGTAAGTTTAATGTTTGCTCTTTGTAACATTTCAGCATCAAAAAGCGTAGTATTTTCCATATTCCACCTCAATCATAATCATTAACATTGTATCAAAAAACTAGTACCATTACAAGATAGCTAGTTAGTTTTTTTTATGAGCATATTATATATAGGAGTTAAAACATTTACATATTTATATTCTAAACTTTTAAAATACAAATCTTTT
>CANQZH010000072.1 GCA_947628245.1 uncultured Bacilli bacterium
TATATTATGTTTTCCTAAATGTTTCTGATGTAACTGTTAAATTAATTCAAAATCAAAAATTTGGTGAATTAAGTGCTAATGAAAAAGCTAAATTACGACCATTTGAAACATTAGATACTAAAACATTCAAATATTATACTTATAATAATAAAGAAGTAAATGATAATACTACCTTTAATACTGATGCTACTTTAATACCTGTATATGAAGTAAATCTAACCATTAATGGGGAAGTATATTCTATTAAAGAAAATGGTAAATTAAGTGATTTAGGTGCTGATGCTTTATCTAAAATTAAAGAAGCAACTAATAAAAGCTTTAAACATTTCCTTAAAAATGATGGTACAATTATTGATGAAGAAAACACTACCTTTGATGTTCATACCAATTTAACTATTGTTTATAACGTTACAATTAAAGTTAAAAATCAATCAGTAACTGTTGAAGAAAATACAACTTGGGCTGAATTTAAAAATACTTATAGTAATATCTTAAGTTTATTAGAAGAAGATAATCGTGAAATTGCTAGATATGTTGATAAAGAAAATAGAGTATTAGAAGATAACACTAAATTTGACCAAAATACTGAAATTATTCCAAAATTTTATCTAACAATTAAAATTAATGATCAAACATTCAAATTAATTGAAGAACAATCATTAAATGATTTAGCAAGTAGTGAATTAGAATATATTAAATCTCTTACTAATCTTACTACTAAAAATTTTAAATACTTTGTTGATGAAAATGGTAATGAAATTACTTTAGAAACTGCTCTTAAAAATAATATTACCTTAACTCCTAAATATAATGTTACGATTACTATTGGTAATGAAACATTTACTTTAGATGAAGGTAAATCTTTAAAAGATTTAGATATTGAAAGTCAAAAACGTTTAGACTCTTTAAAAAATGTTGATGGTAAAGATTTCTTATACTTTACTCTTGATAATGAACAAATTAATGAAAATGAATTATTTACATCTAATACTAATTTAAATGCTGTTTATCAAATTACTATTAGTATTGGTGATAATAAATTTAATGTTTTAGAAAATACTAGTTATCAAGATTTATTAGCTAATGAAGATTTTATTAAAGCTTTAGAAAATTTAAAAAAGCCTACTAATAAAACATTCTCTCATTTAGTTAACGAAAATGGTGAACCTATTAAGGAAGATGAAATATTTAATCATCATACAACTATTAAAGCTAAATATTTAATAACTGTAACAATTGGTGATAATATCTTTACTTTAGAAGAAGGTCAAACTTTAAATGATTTAAGTGATGATAATAAAGCTATATTAGCTGAATTAAAAAATGCTTACCCTGGTAAAGTATTAACTAATTATCTAAATAAAGATAATCAAGAAGTTATTAACGAAGATACTCCACTTTATGAAAACACTGTTTTAGAAGCTGTTTATCAAAATATTGATGAAGTAGAAGAAACACCAAATGATTCTTTAGAAAACCCTGTAACTTATGATAATATTTATAAATATTTAGTTGTAGCCTTAATGATGATTTTCTCTATAATCTTTGGCTTAAAAAAACTATTTGAAGTTAAATAAAAAACTGTTTTGCTGACAGTTTTTTTGTTAGATTATTTCATCAATTAAACCATAATTTTTAGCTTCTTTTGCGGACATATAATTATCTCGATCAGTATCAATTATAATTTGTTCTAGTTTTTGTTTAGTATTTTTAGCTAAAATTTTATTTAATTTTTCTTTAATTTTTAAAATATGTTCACAAGCTATTTTCATATCTGATGCTTGACCTTGCATTCCTCCTAAAGGTTGATGAATCATAACTTCAGCATTAGCTAAGGCACATCTTTTACCCCTAGAACCGGATGAAAGCAAAAAAGCGGCCATTGATGCTGCAAGTCCCACACATATAGTTTTAACATCACTTTTAATATAATTCATCGTATCATAAATTGCTAGACCACTAGTTACTTGTCCACCAGGACTATTTATATATAAATAAATATCTTCATTACTTTTACTATCTAAATATAAAAGTTCACTAATAATTATATTGGCACTTACCTCATTAATCTCTCCACTTAAAAAAATAATTCGATCTTCCAATAACCTAGAATATAAATCATAAGCTCTTTCTCGGTTATTTTCCTTTTCTAAAACCGTTGGAATAATGTTCAATTTAATCACCTATAATTATCATAGTAAGATTTACTAAAAAGTATTCAAAAAATAATTAATTTATGGTAGAATTAATTAGAATAACGAGGGATTAAAATGATTAAAGTAACATATCAAAATACTGTCAAAACTTATGATGAACCTCTTACTTATTATCAAGCAAGTAAGGATTTTGGCGTATCTTTTGCAATGGTTGCTTTAGTAAATTATGAACTAGTTTCTTTAAGCGATAAAATAACCAATGATGTTACCGTTTCTTTTTTAGATATTAAAGATGTTACAGGTTATAAAATCTATCAAGCTGGTTTAAAATATATGTTTTTAGAATCAGTTAATGAATTATATCCGAATAGTAAAGTTTTCTTTTTACATAGTGTGCCCAAAGGCATTTTATGTGAAGTAAAAATTGCTAAAGAATTAACGACTGACGATATAACTAAAATTAAAGGTAAAATGGCTCAGTTAGTTAGTGATAATGAACCTTTTATCCCATATCACCTAAAACCAGTTGATGCTTATAATTATTATTTAAATAATTTAGAAGAAGAAAAAGCAAAAATGGTTTCTTCCACCAGTAGTGATTTAGTTACTTTATATCGGCTAAAAGATAGTTTAAACTATTTTTATTCTTTTATGCCTTTTGATACTTCAAGTATTAATCGTTTTGCTATTGAAAATATTGGTAATAATCGCGTTGTCTTAGTTTGTCCTAGCTTAGCTTTAAATGGTCGATTACCTGATTATGTTCACTATGAAAATATTATAAATAATTTTATGGAAACTCAAAATTGGCTTAAAGTAATGAAAACTCCATATTTAGCTGATTTAAATAGTTTAGTTAGTAACCAAAAAATTAATAAATTTATTGAAGTTAATGAAATTCATTTTAATGAAGATATCTTAAAATGTAGTGAACAAATTATGCAAAATAAAGATATTAAATTTGTTTTAATTGCTGGTCCATCTAGTAGTGGAAAAACAACAACAATGAAAAGATTAAGTACGCTTTTTGCTAGTAAAGGTTATGAACCAATTAGCTTATCAACTGATGATTTTTTTGTTAATCGGGAAATGACTCCTAAAAATGAAAAAGGCGAATATGATTTTGAGTGTTTAAGAGCTATTGATTTAGAATACTTTAATGATACTTTAAAAAAATTATTAAATAAAGAAGAAGTTTCTTTACCTGTTTATAATTTCATAGAAGGAAAAAGAAGATTTAATGGTCAAAAAGCCATCTTAAAAGATAATAGTATTATTTTAATTGAAGGTTTACATTGTTTAAATAATGATTTAATGCCTTTTATTGATGATAAATATAAGTTTAAAGTTTATTTAAGTCCTTTTATGCCTTTAAATATTGATCGTCATAATTATATTTCAACTTTAGATTTAAGATTAATTAGAAGAATTGTAAGAGATAGTAAAAGTCGAGGTGTAAGTGTTGAACAAACTATTTTAGATTGGAAAAAAGTTAGAAAAGGTGAGGAAAGTTATATTTTTCCTTATGTAAGACAAGCTGATATGGTTATTAACACTTCTTTAGCTTATGAATTAGGTGTTTTAAAAGTTTATGCTTTACCTCTTTTATATTCAGTTTCTCTAAATAGTTCTTGTTATTCTGAATCAAGAAGATTAATTAAAAGTTTAGAACCATTTTTTACAATTAATAGTGAATTAGTGCCCAAAGATTCGATATTAAGAGAGTTTATTGGTTAAAAAATTGATTTTTGTTTTATAATAGAAAGAGAAAGGATTGATTAGAATGATTAAAGTAGCAATTAATGGTTTTGGAAGGATAGGAAGATTAGCTTTAAGACAAATGTTATTAACTACTGATTTTGATGTTGTAGCAATTAATGATTTAAGTCCAGCTAGTGATTTAGCGTATCTCTTTAAATATGATACAACTCATCGCCGTTTTCACGAGGATTTAATATCTTATGAAGATAATATGTTAGTTATTAACAAAGTTAAAAAAATTCCTGTTTTTAATGAAGCTGAACCTAAAAATTTACCTTGGGCTAATCTAGGTGTTGATTTAGTTTTAGAATGTACAGGATTATTTACTAAAGCAACTGATGCTTATGCTCATATTGTTGCTGGAGCTAAAAAAGTTTTAATTTCGGCACCAAGTAAAGATGATATTAAAACTATTGTTTATAATGTTAATGATGAAATCTTAGATGGAAGTGAACAAATTGTTAGTGCTGCTTCTTGTACTACTAATTGTTTAGCCCCTGTTTTAAAAGTTTTAGATCAAGAATTTGGGATTGTTAAAGGATTTATGAGTACCATTCACGCTTATACTAATGATCAAGCTACTTTAGATGTTGCTCATAAAAAAGGGATATTAAGTAGAAGAGGAAGAGCTAGTGCGGCTAATATTATTCCAAGTAGTACTGGTGCTGCAAGTGCCATAGGTAAAGTTTTGCCAAACTTAGAAGGTAAAATGCTTGGTGGAGCATACCGCGTTCCAGTTATCGATGGTTCAATGATTGAAGTTACCGTTGAATTAAAAAATTTAGTAAATGCTGAAATGATTAATGAAGCCTTTAAAAAGAATGCCAATGAAACCTTAATGTTTACAACTGATCCAATTGTATCAAGTGATATAATAGGTTGTTCTTGTGGAGCTTTAGTAGATGGTTTATTAACAAGTGTTTTAGATGATAATAATAAACAATTAGTTAAAGTAGTTGCTTGGTATGATAATGAATTTGGTTATACTAGTCAAATGTTAAATACAGCTAAAAAAATGTTTAGATAGGTTTGTGATTTTATGAAAAAATGTTTACAAAATATGATTGTAAAAAATAAGAAAGTTTTACTAAGAGTCGATTATAATGTTCCAATTGTTAATGGTAAAATTATTGACGACTCTAAAATAAAATTAACTTTAGATACTATTTTTTATCTATTAAGTGAAAATTGTAAAATAATCTTATTAAGTCATTTAGGAAAAGTTCGAAATAATAATGATAAACTTAAATATTCTCTAGAGCCTATTGCTAGTTATTTAAAATCATTATTAAATAAAGAAGATGTTTATTTTTCTAAAGAAAATTATGGAATAGATGTTATTAATCGGGTAAATAGTATGTTACCTGGTGAAATTCTTGTTTTAGAAAATACACGTTTTATGGATGTTCCTAATAAATTAGAAAGTAATTGTGATGCTCAACTATCAGAGTTTTGGGCAAGTTTAGGTGATGTTTTTGTTAATGATGCTTTTGGTTGTGCACATCGAGCTCACGCTTCTAATTATGGTATTAGTAAATATCTTCCTAGTTGTATTGGTTTTTTAATGCAAAAAGAATTAGGAATGTTAAATCGTTTAGTCTTACATCCTATTCATCCTTTTACGGTTATTATGGGTGGTGCTAAGATTGATAGTAAATTAGAATTAATGGAAAGTTTATTACCTAAATGTGACCATCTTTTATGTGGTGGAGGAATAGCTAATAGTTGTATTAAAGCTTTAGGTTTTAATGTTGGGGATTCTCTAGCTACTGATGATGAAAAAACTTTAAAGAAAATTCAAGAATTATTATTAAAATATAAAGAAAAATTTGTTTTACCAGTTGATTGTGTTGTTGGTAGTACTTATGATAATAGTTTTGCTCAATATAAATTAATTGATAAAGTTTTAGATAATGATATTATCTTAGATATTGGAACTAAAACTTTACAAAAATATTCTAATATTATAATGAATAGTGAAACTATCTTTATGAATGGAACCGTTGGAGCTTATGAAAATATTAAATTTGCTAATGGAACTAAAGAGTTGTTAGGTTTATTAAAGAAAAGTGATAGTATTGTTGTTGTTGGAGGTGGCGATGCTTCTAGTAGTGTTAATAATTTAGGTTTTGCTAATGCTTTTACTTATACTTCTAGTGGAGGTGGAGCAACCCTAGAATACATTGCTAAAGAAAAACTTATAGCTTTAGAGCCTATTAATGAAGAAGAAACAGTAGAAATACTAGATATGTAGTCTTCTTTTTTTTATAAAATGCTAAAAAATGACAAGAGTCGACATAAGTAGACACAAGTTGTCAATTTATTTACTAGTAATTTGACATAATATTTGTTATCATTTTCTTGGGTGTTGTAAATAGGAAGTACTAGAAAGGAAAAGAAAATGAAA
>CANQZH010000073.1 GCA_947628245.1 uncultured Bacilli bacterium
CCAATACTATATCTATCTTTATATAAATAAACAATTCTATAACCAGTTTCATAATCATTACCACTTTTGTTATATTTTAAATCATTTATAAACATATAATCAACTCCTATAAATAATTATATCATATTTATTTTATTATCAAAATTTTTAGATAATGATAATACTAATTTTTTCATTAAATATTTGTATTCATTATTATTAATCTGAAATCCATATTTTAATCTATCTGATAATGAGTAGTTAATATTATTATATAAACCTTCAATATGACTAAGAAGTTCCGTTTTGTTTCCTAAAATTAAGTAAGTATTTATAGGAACATTTATTGAATTATTAGTATAATGATATCCTCTTAATAACCTTTTTAATTTTTCCATATCCAATATTTTTGATAAATTACAAAACTTGTTATAAATTGTATTAGTTAATAAAATAATTTCATCAAAAGACTTTATTTCTGCTAATCTTTCTTCAGGACAAATCTCATATAATTCATCATTATATCTATTATTAACTAAATATGACAATCTAAGTATTAATGCTTCTAAACTATTATTACTGTAAGCAATTTTGTTTTGGTTAGCATGTTCAACTTCATGCAATATAATTTGTAAAATGGAAATATTTTTATATAAACTAATTTCCAAGTTTTTATCAAGTATTATGCTATTAGTTATTGTGTATAACATTTCTTTTATTTTTTCAGTATAAATAGAGATTGTTCTTGAAGAGTAAGAATAAGAAGCAAGATTATTGCCCCTTATAGATTGAAAATTTATATTTAAAATATAATCATTTAGATTTTTTTCAATTACCAATATTTCAATTATTTTGTCTAGGTCTTTTAAACTAAGTAGTTCATTTTTAACTGATTTATCATAAATGATTTTAAAAATATTTTCCATATAATACATTTTTGCTCTATTATTATAAATTTTATTTTTTTCTGATTAAGCAAATATTTTTATTATGAATATTTTGGCTGATTTCTTGATTAAAATATTTATCTAATTCTAAAAATTGAATTTCTTCTGAGGTTAAATTCAATTTTTCTATATATTTTAACCAAGGATTTTTCCATTCCCTACCTTTGCTACTTTCATCATCTTTATCACGATTATATCCATTGTTAACATTTTGATGACCATGACCTTGTGTCCAGTCACCATTAGTTCTTTCATAAATATTTCCAGACGGAACATTAACTAAAATATCATAATCGTCATCATTAGCACATTCAGCAGATTCTAAATAATCTGCATATTTTTGATAATCATAATCAAAATCTTCCAAAGTTTTTCTTGCCATAAAATCACCATCTTTAATTAATATTTTAAAAAAATAATAAAGCAAAAATTTTTTCAATCACCGCCTTTTTGGCAAAGGAAAAATATATTCTTCTTGGCTTTATAGCCTATCACATTAATTTAAAAAAAGCAATAAATTATTTTAATAGCCAAATTATTCACAAAAATATTTTAATAACCAAATTATTTTAATAATCATCAGTAAAATTTTTCATAAGAAATAATTTTTTTTATATGAATAACAAAACCTTATTATTCATAAATTTTTTTAGGTGACTATATATGTTTTCTAATGAAATACATACTAGAATTAGAATTTTCTTTTTATTTATTGTTTGTTTATTAATTATAATTATTTTAAAAGTTTTTTATATTCAAGTTTTTTCTTATGAAAAACTTAGTTCTTTAGCTGAATCATTATGGAGTAGAAAACTTCCTATTGGAGCAGATCGAGGTTTAATTTTAGATCGAAATGGTAAAGTTTTAGCAACTAATTTAACGACGACTAGTTTAGTAATTATTCCTAATCAAATTAAAAATGCTGAAGAAGTTGCTAAAAGTTTAAGTGAAATCTTAAATTCTAATTATGAAGATATGTTAAAACATATTACTAAAAAGACAAGTATTGAAAGAGTTCATCCTGAGGGAAGACAACTATCATATGATATTGCAGCTAAAATTGATGAATTAAATTATGATGGAGTTTATTTAGTTAAAGAAAGTAAAAGGTATTATCCTTATGGTTCACTTCTAAGTCACGTATTAGGTTATGTTGGAATTGATAATCAAGGTTTAAGTGGTTTAGAGTTAACTTATAATGATTATTTAACTGGTGAAGATGGAGCAATTAAATATTTTTCGGATGGTAAAGGAAATCGTTTAGAATTATCAGAAGTTTATGAAAAACCTCAAAATGGCATCAATATCAAATTATCTATAGATTTAGATTTACAATTAGCTATTGAAAGAGAACTAGATAATGTTATAAGTAAATATAGTCCTGAACACGCTTTAATAATGGCAATGCAGCCTAAAACGGGGGAAATTTTAGCAATGGCATCACGTCCTAATTTTGATCCAAATAATTATCAAGATTATGATACTGAAACAATTAATCGAAACTTACCAATATGGATGACTTATGAGCCTGGTTCGACATTCAAAATTATGACCTTATCTAGTACAGTTGAAGAAAAAACGGTTAATTTATTTGAAGATCATTTCTATGATGGTGGTTCAATAAAAGTTGATGGAGCAACAATTCATTGTTGGAAAGCTGGAGGACACGGTGAACAAACCTATTTAAATGTTGTTGAAAATAGTTGCAATCTTGGTGTCAATACAGCAACACATACAAATTTGAAGAAATACCTTTAACTAATGTAAATAATCATACCCAAATTGATGTTTGTTCTACCTTTAATTTAGTTTATAACAATGTATCTTATATAAATAATGAAGATATTAAAATTGATGATTCTGAAATACAAATTACTTTTAATAAAAAAGATGATAATAGAAAAATCAATAATAGATTATATAATATTGATACAAATACTTATGAAAATATAATATATAATAAAAAACAAATTGCTATTGATCTATTAAATAAATTAGATTCGTATATATTATCTATAAATAAAAATATTATAAGAAATTACTTAGTGAAAAATATTACTTATAAGTTAAATAATAGAATTGTTGAAATTCAAGTAAATCAAAATAACTTACTAGTATCGTTACATAAAGTTGCTAAACAATTTGATGTTGAAAACAAATTATTGATTCGTAAAGGATATGAAAATAATAGTATATGCTACTATTTAACAGTAGAAGATGATAATAGTCTTGATTATACTACTAAAATTATTAATAATATGTGTCATTTTTTTACAACTCCACAGGAAAGTTTGAATGATATTTTATTCAACAGATTAAAATTTAAAATTAAGTCGTTAAATACATCTATAAGTGAACATACAGTTAATAAAGGGTTAATATTTAAAGGTAAAAGAAATTTTGCATTATTAACTAAAACAAATTATGGAGTATATGTTAGATTATTAAATGTAAATAATTCAAATAATGTGTTAAATGTTGTTACTAGGAAAAGCTATGAGCCATTATGTTTATCATATAAAGTGAAGAATGAGGAAGATATTAACATATTATTTCCTTATATAAAAGAAAGTTATGAAATATGTAGTATTAATCCAATTGATTTAAAATATGAATTTTATAAAATATATCAAGTATAATATATTATGCAAAAAAGAAATAGTCGTTTGATTATTTCTTTTCGTTTACTCTAATAAAATCAGTTCAATGATTAGGATTAACTCTAACTTTTTTATTTGGCTATTTTAGGGTTATTAGTTCTACCAACTAGATAATCCATAGAAATATTATAAGTTTTGCATATTGAGAAAATTGCAGTTGTAGTTATAAGATTCAGTCCAGTTTCATAATGGCTATATGTAGTTTGTGATAAACCACATTTTTCAGCAAATTTTTGCTGTGATAAATTAAAACTATTTCTAAGTTTCTTTAATTGATTTCCTATTTTAACTTTATCAGGTTTTATTTGAACATTATAGTTAATATTATGCCTTGTTAAACCAACAATAAAGTCTAATGAATAATGATACAAATTAGAAAATCTAATAAGTTTATTAAATGGGATAGGATCAGTAGCAGTTTCCCAACCAGAAACTGTTTTACCACTTACACCAAATATAAAACCAAGTTCTATTTGAGTCATTTCTAATTCCTCTCTGCAATACTTTAAATTATTATTCAACATAATCATCACCATCTTTATTTTCGCATTGAAAATAAAAATAACCCTAAAACTCTGGTAAATAGGTTAAAAAAATAGTATAATGAATTATAGGTAAGAAGTTAGAAATAATATACAAAGCTATAACTGAAGAATTTTATGTAATAGCGAAGTATAAATACTATATCTAATAAAAGTTTTAACTTAAAATACCTTAGAAAATAAAATATGGGAGGAAAAATCTATGAAATAAAATTATTTAAATGAAATATCAGTTTGAACTAAAAAATAAAAAAGAATGTAGAGGTTGGGTTAAATGAAAAAATTATATACTAATGTGATAAAAGAAGAATATAATGAAGATATATGTAATGAACGAGATATACAATTTAATATTTATGACAATATAGAAAAGAATGTTACTATAAATTATCGAATTAATGAATGTGCGTGTAGAATTGCCGTTTGGTTAAAGTATTATGGACTTGAGAATGTAAACTATAAAAATATGATTGAGCCAATTTTAGATCCGTTATCATTTATATTAAGTAATAAAGAAATTAATGAAATATATAAAAAAGTTGAGATGATTTTAAAAAAAGAATATGGAATTTTAATTATAAGTAAAAATCCATTAATTCTAGGTTCTAAAAAACCATTAAATGAGATTAAAATTAAAATTTATGAAGATTGAAGATTTAATTGCTGATAGAATATTATATTATTGTGATATTAATGATCTAAGTATAAATGCTCTTGCAAATAAGTGTTACATAACTCAAAGTACAATAGAAAATTTAGTAATTGGTAAATCTAAAAATCCCAAATTAAAAACTATTATTAGAATATGCGTAGGATTAAATATAACATTAAAAGATTTTTTTGATACCGAAAATTTTGAAAATTTTAGAATAGAAGATTATTTTGATAGGAGGTAAAAATGCTAAATCAAGTAATTTTAAGATTAATTGAAATCTGTAAAGAAAAGAGTATTATTAAAGAAAATGTATCATTGGAAAATAAAGATGATATTAACGATATAATTAATGTATTATCTGAGAAAACTAGTATTTCAAAGTCAACATTAAAAAGCATTTTTTATAAAAAACGTAAAACTATAAGAATTGATTTAGTAAATCAAATGTGTAAAGATTTAAATGTAGAAATCAAGCACTTTTTCAATTCGGAATTATTTAGATAGACCACATTGAAGAGTTTTAATAAAAAATCATAATAGTATTTTAGTATACATAAATTTCTAAGCAAATATATAAAATTTATGATATAATATTTAGGAAAATAAGTAGGAGTGAGGAAAGATAAAAAATGTTAGAAAAAAATAAGAAAGATTTAAGAAAAAGAGAAAAAATTAGGAATTATATTTTATTAAGTAGTGTATTTATTATACCTTTATTATTCTTCTTATGGGTTGGATATATTTCTCTTTCTTCAGTTGGAGCAAATTTAAGTGTAATTTTAGATCTTACAAATGAAGAAGCTAATAAAATAATTTCTATAATTAATAATACTTGGCATGTATTTATAATAATGACTTATGAATATATTATTTACTGTTTTTTATTAATTTTAAATTATATCTTTTATAAAAAGAAGTATAAAATATTATTATTAGTTTTAAATATAATTATACTAATTGTGTTTATTGTAGATTTTATAATAAACTTTGTTCAAAATGGCGAATTCTATAATTTTGATTTATTATTATTTGTTATTAATTCTTTAATTGGTTTATATTATGCATATAAGTTGTATAAAGAATAGTTGTAAAATTAATTATTGAATTTTAATGATTAAATGTAAAAGATAATATATTAACAAAATAGTAATTTATATAAAAAAATAATATCAAGTTTAATTCTTGGTATTATTTTTACTTGAATATTCGCTTTTTAATATACTCTCTATTTCTTCTGGCGATTCCTTGCAACCATTATCAAGCCATTTTTTAATAATTGCATTAAGACCAGCTTTAAAAAATTCCATGTGATAATCTATATATTTATCATCATATAATTCTTTTGATAAATGATAATCATATTCTCGGGTGATAAGGTTTTGATCCATTTTTAATTTGAAATAGGTTTTATAAAATATTTGATTATCTTTTATATGCTTAAATAGTTTTAAAAAATTGTTTGAATTATGATTAGTATCTCTTTCTTCTTGATATAAAGAAAAAACATCTTG
>CANQZH010000074.1 GCA_947628245.1 uncultured Bacilli bacterium
ATTGTTGGATAAGCATCTCCTGTTTCCCATTTACTTACTGATTGTCTAGAAACTTTTACTTTTTCAGCTAAATCTTCTTGTGATAGTTTTTTTAAAATTCTTATTTTTTTCAAATTCTCACCAAATTTCATTTGAATTACCTCCATTTCATAAGAAAATATATATGAAAAAGTAATTTTATTCTATCAACTTTTAGTTGCATTTATTTTAATAAAGTTCATTATTATAACTTTCAAGTAGTTCGCGACATTTTTTATTTTCGATTTGATGAATTTCTAAAATATTTTGTTCTTTATTTTCTAAATAATTATATATCATATCATCTCGAAATCCAATTTTAGCAACTTCTTTTCTATTAGTTACAAAATAAATTTTTTTAATATTAGACCAAATAATTGCTGATAAACGCATTGGACAAGGTTCACTAGTAGAATAAATAACACAATCAGTTAAATTATGGGTATTTAATCTTTTACAAGCATCACGAATAGCAATTATTTCAGCGTGAGCAGTTGGATCTTTTTCTTTTAAAACTTTATTATTTCCATAACCTATTATTTTATTATCTTTAACAACAACTGCTCCAAATGGACCACCTTCTAAATTCTTAACTCCTAATTTAGCAAGTTCTATTGCTTTATCAAAATATTCTTGCATTTTAAATCACCTCTTTATTAATATTTCAGGATATTCACTAGCAACTTGATTAGCTTCTATATATTTATTTTCTAAAGCATATTTAAGAGACATAATTTGATTACTTAACATAAATTTAATGGTTATTTCATTGGGATTATCACTTGGAATATAATAACTATCATTATCATATTGATAAATTAACTGTTCACTTTGATTGTAATCATCACGATAATCAAAAATACCATAAAAGATATAATTTGTTTCTTTTTCAATAATTTTTCTTAAATCAATATCATTAGAAATAGAATAATAAGAACAGCCACCACTAATACTTTCAGGGATTAATCTTTTTCCATCACTCCAAACTGATAAAGTATCAATTAACTTATTATTTTCATCAACCATTTCAAAACTAAAGCTACTACCATCACACAAAAAAGCATCACCAGATTGTTTACTACTTGTTATAGCACTTAATATTTCATTTAATTTTTCTTGGTTTTTAATTATTCCTAATTCTTGATCATTATTTTTAATAATTATTTTTTTAGTATTATTTAATTCATTTATGGTTTTAGTTGGAAGGGATTTACTATCTTCTAAATTATTTTTAGTTACGCATTGATTAATTAGATTATTAAAATCAAAATTATTTTGTTCAGTATGAAGATAAATTGTAGGAGTTAAAGGACTTTCATACATTTGATAAATTGAAAATTGATTATAAAAATACTCATCAAAATCTTTCATTACTTTAGTTTCGTAAGTTCCATCTTTAGGAAAAACCATTACATAAAGATTATCTTGATTTTCTTTAGCATATCCACCTTTATAATAAGCAATCTTATCAAAATCACTATTTTTAATTTCATTTAATGGTATATCTTCTAAATCATCTTTTAGGTAACTTGCTAATTGTTTTTCTAAACATTGGAATAATTCTTTATCATATTCATCAGCTTCTATTTTTTCTGGTTCTTTATTAACACAACCACCAAATATTAAAATCATAAAAACAAATAATATAATTTTTTTCATTAATACCTCCTATAACTTCATTACATTTTCATCAATATTCATATTATTATTACCACTTAATATTTGCTCATAAGCCTCATTTAAATAAGAAAAATTACCTTTAATTAAATCAGGATTATATTTTTGAACTCTTGCTAATATATAATCTTCAAATAATCGATAATTATTATTTAAAGCAGCAACATCGCCAAAAACCATAAACATTGAATTAGAATCTCTTTCAATATAACTATCATATATCCCTGGAATAAAAATATTTTTCTTAGCCAATAAAACCGTTATTAAAGCTCTTGCTGTTCTTCCATTTCCATCAGTATAAGGATGAATCATTAAAAATTTTTGAAAAAGATCAGCACAAGCTCTTACATATTCTTCTACATTATCACTATCTTTAATTTTTAAATATTCATTATTTAATTCATTCATTGCTTCAGTTATTTGTTCATAATTTAAATTAGTTCCTTTAATATAATTACTTTTACCTAATGATTTATTTCGATAATCTAAAGATATTCCAATATTAGATGAAACTTGATTATTTTTCATATCACTTCTTAAATTAGATACTAAAGAAATTAAATCATTGCTTTCCATATTTTTAGTAGAATATATTGAAGCTGTAAATTTAACTTGTCCTTCTATTTCATCTAATAATTGTCTACAATAAAACTTAAACTCCATACCATTATGAATATTACTTATAATGTCGTGAACTCTTGGAATAATATAATGCATATTTTTTTCTAAATCGGGTTCATTTTGCACAAAAAAGATTAATTCCTCAGCTTTCATTCGATAATAAGTACTATTACATAACGTTTTTAAATCTTTAAATGTATCAATCATTTCTTTTTTAACAATATTAATATCTGGTTTATTTTGCATATTTTGTTCATTTTTAATTTTTAATTTATTTAATTTTTCTTTAAAATGATTTATATCTTCTAAAACCATTTTTTCTTCATTTTTTAATTCAGCTAATTTTTGATCTTTAGTAATTTTTAATTTAATATTTCTAATAATTGGTAATCCTCTTTTACTTTTAATTTCAGCTAACTTTTTTTGGGATTCCTGTAATTGTTTTTCTAATTCTCTTTTATTATTTTCATAGTTTTCTATTTCATTATAAATTTTAATATTTTTATAAATTTCATCAATATACTTTTTTGATTTATCTTCTAAAATATTAAACCCTTGATAATTAACTCCATTACCAACTTTTTCAAAATAGGCATTTTCTTCTTCACTATATGTAAAATTTTCTTCATAATTTTCATCTATAAATTCTAAAAAAGGTTTTAAACTACTAAAATCACCTTTCTTTATATCATTTAACATTGCAAAAAAAGCTGAATTATTATAATTAAACCAATCATTTTCAGTCATATATTTTATTTTTTGATCTTTAGTAATTAAAAGATTATTTCCAATAGGACTTTTACCAATATAAAAATCAAATAAAGAAGAAATACTTTCATCAAAATGTAATTGACTTAAAATCATTTGTTTAAAATAATTATAAGTTTTTTCATCCATATTACAATTATTTTTTAATAAAAATTGCAAACATTCTTCTTTAGATAATTCAGTTAATTTAATACTTTCAATTTGCATTTTATCGACCATTTTAGTCACCTACTCTAATAAAAATATATATTATTTTAGTTTATTTTGCAAGAAAAAGCCTTTTAAAAAGAAGCTTTTGAGGCTTCTTTACATTATAAGTGATAATATTTTATAGCTTTATCCATTTCTTTTATAACAGCTAATTTAAAATCATTACCCATTTGAATATTTTCCATTGTAAAAAAGCTATTATAAATAATCTTACCATTAAACATTAATAAAGTAGTGTTAACTATTATTGGAATATTTAAAGGATTTAAAATATCATCTAAATCATCTCTAATTCCTTTAACCATATAAATTATACCTTCTGTTAAAAACATAGTATATTCTCTATCAAATCCAACTATAACATATTTATCAGTTCTAGATTTTTTAAATTCTTTTACTTTATTTAATTCTTCTTCAGTAAAATGATATAAATTATTATTTACAAATTCATCTATAATTTTATCTTTATTTTCCCATAAATAAGCATCTATTGGAATTAATTCATTAACATTTAATCCTTCTTGTTTATATATTTTTTTAATCTTAGGATTAATTTTATATTTATTATTTACATAATCTAATAAGGCTAAATATAATTTATAAAATTCATCTGCTGCTCTTTTACATAATTTAGCATTATTTTGAGGAACTATTAAAAATTTTTTATTATACTCTTCTTCTTTAACCTTTTCTAATTCATAATTTTTAGGAGTAAAACCATTCATAACAGCACAAGGCATATCTAATAAAGCATCTTCTACTATTTTAATTTGTTTTTCATCTAATAAATCATAACAAAGAATATCATTATCATTAAATACTCTAGCCATATCAATAAAATCAAAAATAATATCATATTTTTGTAATTTAATAATTTCATCATACATTTTTTTAACGCTTGGTTTATTTATTGGAAATCCGTAATAAAAGATATCAAGATAATCTTGAGGATCAAATTCTAAATTACCGGCTATTCCCATTTCTTGCCTTAAATCATCTATTTCTTCTAAAAAAGGATCATAATCCCGATAATAAATCATTTCTACATCTTTATTAAATGAAGGTAAATACTTCATATAAAATCCACAATAAAAATGAATTAAAGGATGTCCAAAATAAGCATCATCAGGAGTAGTAATATTAAATAATTGTCTTACCATTGAATCAACTGCTTTAACAACCATATTAGCATTAGTTTTCACAAAACCAATTATAAAAGTTGCCAATTGATCATGAACTTTATCAGAATTTTTTTGATAATAATCTAAAGCTACTTTAACATTTTGTTCTTGTTCTTCAAAAATTATTATTCCACTTAAAATTAATTTTTTATTTAATTCTCTAATTTCCCATTCATATTTAGCTATATTATTTAACCTAATTTGCCTATTTTTAATTTTTTTTAAACAATCTAATTCTCTTTTAGTACATAAATTATACAAATAATTTTCAGCCTGAAATTGCTTAATAATTTCTTCAATCATTTTTCCTTTAGTAATTTTTTCATATCCTTTATTAGAATAACAAATTGCCATATAAAGATCATATACTTCATCTTTAGAATACTTACCTAATACTTCTCTTAATTTCATAACTACTCCTTTATATCTCTATTTTATAATTAATATTCAATAAAAGCAAGTTATCTATGAATATGAAGAGAATTTTCACTTATACCAAAATATTTAGCTTGATACCAACAATCATTTAATACTTTTTCAGCTTCATAGTAATTTTTTTCAACTTCTAAGACTGTTAAATCGCATATTAAAGCAATATCTTCAAAACTCCATTTCATACCAGCAGTTAAAATACCACTTACCATTGCATAAATAATTGATTTAGTAAAAGAACCAAAAATATTATATAAATCATTAAAACCTTGACGATTAGAAATAATATTTAAAATATTTTTATCACAAATATTTAATAATACTTTTTCTTCATTACTCATTATAAAAACCCCCATTTCTAGTTGGTATATTATACAACTTTTTTACTATTTGTCAAATTGATGTCCTTATTAAAGCATTTTGAGCTTCATTACCATAAAAAGCATTTTGTTCATTAATTGTTAATTTATTAATATCAAAAGGATGATATATTCCTTTAATTTGAATTAAATAGATATAATAATCATTAATTTGCCAATTTACTTTATAAATACAATAATCTTGTAATAATTTTAATAAATTATTTCTATTTAAGAATTGAATTAAAACATCATCAACTAATAATTTTTTTAAAACAACATTATAATATTTTAAAAAATCTTTAAAAGATAATTTAATAATTAACATATTATTTTTAATATAATATTTATTTAAAGAATATTTTAAAGTAAAAGCGTGTTCTAAAAAATCATAAAATAAATATTCTTTACACATAACTTTCCTCCTTCAAGACTGATATTATAATTATTGTTTTATAAGTTTTAAAGAAGAAAAAATAAGACTTTTTGTCATTAAAAGTCAAAAAAAGAAAGATTTTAATTTCTTTCTTTAACTTTGTATTCCTTACGCATATTTTTGATAAAGTTAAGTTTAGCTCTTCTAACCATACCTTTTTTAACAACTACAATTTTATCAATAGTAGGTGCATTAATAGGGAAAATACGAGTTACACCAACTCCACCAGATTTCTTACGTACTGATATTGTTTCAGATACTGAACCACCTTTTTTAGCAATTACAATACCTTCAAAAGCTTGGATACGTTCTTTTTTACCTTCTTTTACCCAAACATCAACACGAACAATATCACCAACTCTAATTTCCGGAATATCATTTCTTACGTGTTTTTCATTAATTTTGTCAACTAAATTAGCCATATAAACTTCCTTTCTAACTTTTCTTACATATTATCATAGACTTTTTTCCAGCGGATAATATATCACTTTTATCAAAAAGCACTTAGATTGTAACA
>CANQZH010000075.1 GCA_947628245.1 uncultured Bacilli bacterium
TGACATTTTTCTTTAAAAGTTCAGGATTAGCAAATCTAATATTTTTAACTTCTTTATTTAAAATTAAACTCATTAAAGTTTCTAATAACTCCGTATCACTTGGATCACAAAAGATTGCTTTAAATACCTTATCATTACGGGCATTATAAAACTTCGACATAGATGTCACCTCCTAACAAGTTTGCTATTATAAACTATCTTTTGTAAGAAATTTATCGAATTAAAGTTTAAATGTTAAAAAAATTTATTTTTTTTACTTGACCTTAAACCATAATTAGTTTTAAATATTAGTTAAGGAGATGTTACTATTATGAAAAAAAATTTATTTTTACTTTTAATATTAGGTTTAATGATACCTAAAATAGTTTTTGCTATAACAAGTTATGATAATTCAACTTGGTGTCAAGATCCAGTTAATGACTATAATGTTGAAATAGGAGAATTATCTTGTACTTATTCATTTAAAATTGATAATACTGACCCCACTAAATATCAATCTTATATTGAACATTTTGTAGTTAATATTGATTTAGAAGGATTAGAATTAAAAGAAGTAAAACCTTTAAATGGTTGGAGTCAAGTTCAAAATGTAGAAAATGATAATCATACTTTAAGCATTTTATTTGTAAGTTCTACTAAAAGAAATGAAGCCCCAAATATCATTCATACAAATGGAACTCACGAAATAGCAGAATTTATCTTTACCGCAACTGATGATAGTTATGAAAATATTAAAGCTACTGCTAGTCTTGGAACTAATGGTTACTATAATGATGAAGTAAGAAAATGTAAAATTTTAAATAATGATGTTTATTTTAATTCTTCTAGTTTAATAGTTACTAAAGAAAAATATTTAGAATCTTGTGATCCTAATTATGGAAAAGAAGCAGTGGAAACTAATAATAAAAAATATCAATGTCAAGAAGTTGATAATAAATATTATGATAAAGATGGGAAAGAAGTAAATAAAGAAACTTATTATAAAAGTTGTGGTGTTGTAGAAAATCCTAAAACAGGAAATTATATTCCATTTGCCATATTAATTTTATTTATATTAGGTATTATTTTATTGGTAATTAAAAATAAATATAACTTATTTAAAGAAATTTAAATAAGTTTTTTTAGCAAAAAAAAATGGTGTCTCAGACAAGGCTTGAACTTGCAACCTTTAGCTCCGGAGGCTAACGCTCTATCCAATTGAGCTACTGAGACCCACAAAAATTATAGCATAATTATTTTAAAAAGGGAAATTATTCTAAGATGGCTTTTATTCTTCTTACGCCAGCTGATGATGCTTCCTCTTTAATAATTTTAAATTTTCCTAATTCTTTGGTACTTTTAACATGAGGTCCACCACATAATTCTTTTGAAACATCACCAATTTGGTATACACTTACAATATCTGGATATTTTTCAATAAACATACATTCAGCACCTGAGGCAATAGCTTCATCCTTTTTCATTGTTATTTTTTCAACTTTTAAATCTTCATTAATCCAATTATTAACAATTTCTTCTACTCTTTGCTTTTCTTCATCACTTAATTTATGATTACAAGAAAAATCAAATCTTAATCTTTCAGAAGTAATATTACTTCCTTTTTGATGAACATCTTTATTAACAACAATCTTTAAAGCAGCATTAAGTAAATGAGTTGCTGTATGATATTTTGTTTCAATTATGCCATTACCACTTAATCCTCCTTTAAATTTACCAGCGGATGCGGTTCTTGACTTTTCTTGATGCTCGCTAAACTTTTTTTTGAATCCTTCTACATCAACACTCATCTTTTCTTCTTTTGCTACTTCTATAGTTAATTCAATTGGAAAACCATAAGTATCATATAAATGAAAAGCTGTTTCTCCATCAACATTTTGCATATTTTTAGTTAACTTTTCAAAAACTTTTAAACCTTTTTCTAAAGTTCGATTAAATTTTTCTTTTTCATTTTTTAAAACATCTAGAACAACTTGTTTATTTTCTTTTAATTCTTTATAAGTATCTTGATATTCTAAAATAAAAATATTAGCTAATTGTTCTTCCCAATTACTAGTTATATCAATATTTAGCTTTCTAGCGTGTCTAATAGCTCTTCTAATTAATCTTCTTAAAATATAGCCTTGATCAGTATTACTTGGTTTTATACCACTTGGATCAGCAGCAATAAAAACTGATGTTCTAATATGATCCATTATAATTCGCATTGACTCTTCATTACCTTGATAAGATAAATTAGTAATTTCTTCTAATTTCTTTAAAGCTTCACGCCAAATACTTGTTAAATAGTTATCATTAACATTTTCTAATATAGCAGTTGTTCTTTCAACACCCATTCCTGTATCAACATTTTTAGACTTTAACTTTGTAACATTACCATCTTGATCTTGATAATATTCCATAAAAACATTATTCCAAATTTCTACCCAACGTTCATCTTTAGGATCAAAATCTTCTGGTACTTCATCATCACTTCTAAAATAAAATATTTCGGTATCTCCTCCACAAGGTCCTTTTTCCCCAGCAATCCAAAAATTATCTTCTCTTCCTAAATAAGCAATTCTTTTTTTAGAAATTCCTAGTTCTATCCATCTATTAGCACTTACTTCATCTCTTGGAATCTTATCATCGCCTTCATATACGGTAATAGCTAATTTATTAACCGGAATATTTAAGACTTTAGTAAGAAAATTAAAACTATATTCGATACTTTCTTTTTTAAAATAATCTCCTAAACTCCAATTACCTAACATTTCAAAAAAGGTATGATGAGTATTATCCCCAATACTTTCTAAATCAGTCAATCTAATACATTTTTGAACATCACATAATCTTTTACCAAAAGGATGAGGTTCACCCATTAAATAAGGTATTAAAGGTTGCATACCTGCTGTATTAAATAAAACTGATGGATCATTTTCGGGTACTACAGGTGCACTTGGAATAACAACGTGTCCTAAACTTTCAAAATAATCTAAATATAACTTTTTTAAATTCATTTTAATTCCTCCAATATTTCATATACTTCATTTTTTAAATTTTGTTCAAATTGATTATGAATAACATAATCAAAACCTTCATAATTATCTAAAGCGTGTTCCGTTTTATGTCTTGCTTGTTTAATAGTTAATGGTGAATCTTCTAAATCATTAACGACTAAAATAGAAATTGCTTTAGGATAATCTTCTTTCATTAAAATAATTTCCTCAGGATATCTAACATCTGATATAACAACATTTTTAAAAAAATGTTCATAAACTAACATATCAGTTTTCATTCTCTTAATTAATAAATCTTTTTGTTTTAAATTTTCTCTTATAAATAAACCCATTTCTTGTAAAAAATCTCTTGGTTTATTTTGATTATTACCATCCCAATCAAGCATTTCTTTAGCATATAATTTTAAATACTTACTATACTCCGTAATAACTGTTTTTTCTTTTAATTTTTCATAATAATTTTTAATAATTTTAGCTACTTCACTTTTGCCACTTCCAGCTTTACCAGCAATTAAAAATACTCTCAAAACAATTCCTCCAATCAAAAAGGATAATACCCAAAGGAGTCTTATTAAAGACGGTACCATCCTTATATTTACTTAATTTTTTTAACGAGTATAACCCGTGGTTTACCTCCCTAGGCAGCTAATAAAAATCTTCATTGTAAATTTCCACCAACCATTTACTCTCTATAAAATCTTATTTTTACTTTCCTAGTTCATCAGTTACCATATCATTATTATTGAATAAATTATATTTTTCTTTAAAAAATTTCCAAACAACTTTAGCAAGTGCAATACAAGGAGTTGCTAAAATCATACCTATAATACCAAAGAAATGTTCAAAAATCAATAAACCAACGATTATTGTTACTGGATGTAATTTAGTAGTTTTACTCATAATAATTGGTTGTAAAATATTATTTTCAAGCATTTGAACAATAAAGGCTACAATAACCGTCATAATACCAATAATTGGACTTTGGGAAAAACCAATAATAGCCGCGATTATTCCGCCAATATAAGGACCAATATAAGGAATTAAATCAGTTATTCCACATACTAATCCAAATAATAAAGGAGCTTGAAGACCAATAATCCAAAAGCCAAATGAATCACAAACAAAGACCATTAAGGCTACTAAAAAGGTTCCATTTACACTTTTTCTTACTTCAGTAGATATATTAGTAATTAATAAAGATAATTCAAAACGATTTTTCTTAGGTACTAATTTTAATAAATGACCATTAATTGAATTAAAATCCATTAAAATATAAATACCAATAACTAAACCAAAAGTAATAGTAATAACACTTGAAAATAAAGTACCAACAAAATTTACTAAGAATGTAGGCAAAGATGTAAAAAAGGAATTAACACTATTAGTTAAGGTTGATAAAATGCTTTCTTTAGTAGCATTAAAATCAAAACCATTAAAACCATTTAAACGATTAAATAAATTATTAATAAAATTTTCAATTTCTTTAAAGATAGCTGGTAAATTACTTATTAATACTTCTATTTGAGTATATATAGTTGGAATTAAAAATCTTATAAATAAAATAACAGCTAATAAAAAGACAGCATAAACAATAATAGTACCTAAGGCTCGAGGAATCTTTTTATTTTCTAATTTTGTAACTAAAGGATTTAATAACCAAGCAATTATAAAACCAATAAAGAATGGTGCTAAAACACTAAGTAGACTTAATAAAAATTTCCATACACCCCACTCACGTGCAATAATTGTAACAATTAAAACCATTCCTATTACCATTGCAATATAGAATAAATGGAGTATCTTCTTTGATAAACTAACTACTTCATTTACATCTTCAATATTTAATTTTTCATCATTTTTAAATAGTTTCAAAAAAATCCCTCCTCTATTCGTATTATATCATAATCCCTTTATTTTATGAAAAAAAGAACTAGTACTTTACTAATTCTTTACTTATTTATTTGATAAGATTCTTCTTCAATAGAATCAAATACTGAATGAATTTCCTGTTCTTTTACTTCAGCTTTCTTTGGTAAATCAGCCATTTTTGGTAATTCAAAGGCAGCTGGTTTAACAGGTTTTTCTTCTACTTTATCACGATTAACATATACAGAACTAAATACATTAGGCATAACAGGTTTTGGTTTTTCTTCAATAACCGGTTTAACTTCTTTTAATTCAGTATTCATCATTGGTTCAGGAATTTTATCTGGTTCAACTGTTTCAAAAGTTGGAAAAGTAAATTTCTTTTCTTCAATAACTGGTTTTACTTCTTCTTTTACCGGTTTGCTTATTGGTTGTTCAACTGGTTTTGATTCTTTAAAAGATTCTAATTCTTTATTAATAGCCTCAGCTAAGGCATCAAAATCAAACTCTTTATGTTCATCAATAACTTCTTTTTCTTCTTTAACTTCTTCATTTAACACAACATTTTCCGTTTTTTCTTCTTTAGGTGGTTCTTTAACTTCTAAAGGCTTTTCTTCACTTACTTCTTTAAAAGCTTGAACATTATTCTCAACACTTGGAGTTGGAGTTGATTCTACTGGAGTAAACACAACAGGTTCTGGTTTAACTTCATTATTTGGTATTATCATAGTAGGTTCTAAATCAGGATTAACAGGTTCAACTGGTTTAATAGGCTCAACTGGAGTTGGAGCTTCAACAACAGTTGGTTTAGGTTCATTATTTTCCACTACCTCATTTTGCTTTTTACTTTGTTTTTTATCCTTACTACCCATAAATAATACTATAAAAAATAAAACAACTAATACAGCAATTGCAATTACTAAATATAGTCCAAAATTATCCATACTATATAATTGTTCTAAAAAATCCATACACTAATCACCTTATTCTCTACTTAAGAATAACACAAAAAGAAGAACTAAGTCAATGAAAACATTAAAGCGAATGTCAAATTGTAAAAAAAAATAAACCACTTTACATAAAGCGATTCATTTGATTCATTACTTGTCTAACTTGTTTTTGACTAGGTTTTCTACCCATACTACTCATCA